>NZ_JAVAXX010000129.1:0-17416 GCF_042709275.1 Bacillus sp. LR_5
CACATTTTGTTTTCATGTATCCTCGCTCCAGCAGCAGAGAGTTACACGATACACCTTATTGATAAGGAACAAAATGAAAACATAGAAGCTGAACAAAAAGGCTGCAATATTTCACACAAAGGTCATTATATAATTTATTTGTTTTGAAGTCAACCATTCCTCCATTATTGCTTCACCGTTTATGATATAATAAACAAAAATTAGTGGTAAACTTTTAGGTGATAAAAACATGGTAGAACAAACTAAAGATCAATTATCCGCCTTTCATTATCATATGCTCGATTTTTTATTAACCAAATCTGAAAAAGTCACATTCACCGACTCTTTCATATGGCTGACTTCGGCTATTCAAACCTATTTTTCAACCCTTTGTGTTTCGCTTACACCGTCACCATCAGACTTTGTGACAAAACTGGCAGATGGTGAAGCGCGTTTTTCCTCTTCAAAAATAAACGCTTCATGTTATCTGATTGAGGACGGCTCCGGCAGGCGTTTCCATCTTGCGTGCAGGCAGGATGAAGAGATTCCTGAAGGGCTTCCGGACGTGGTTGCTTCATTTTTAAACCAGTCGATGAAACAGGAAAGACTCTATAACAAAACGATCTACCAAAAAAAGATATACAAAATGACGGAGCTGTTCCATTCACTGCTTGATCAGACAGATGTGCTGAAGCAGCTTTTAGAAAGCTTGACCAGCACATTTTCTCTTTTTGAGTTTTCTTTATTTATATCGCACGATCAAGACCAATGTTTAGGGATACCTGCAAAAGAGCTGTATATGGAAGGGGAAAAATCCGATTCCTTTGCGCTAAAAGTGTATTTGTCCGGAGACATTTTGCGGAAAAATGAATCTGTCGCCTATATTCCGATCAAAGGACAGCAGGGCACATACGGGGTGTTGAAGGCTGAGGGAACGGGTGACAGCTTCCTTACTGATGCCTGCCTTGATGAAATGTCGCTGTTAGCAAACGCGGCGGGAAAAGCGTTTGAAAATGCCCAGCTCTACGAACAATCCAAAGCAAGCATCGCAAATTTGGAATTGATCAATGAAACATCACGCCGCCTGAATCAGCGGCTGACACTGACTGATACAATGAATGATCTGGCTGTGAGAATGGCAGAATCGTTTCAGGCAGAAGAAGTGGGATTTTTTCATATAGACCATTTTGAAAACCTAACATTGCTTCCAGGCAGCACAGCATTTTTTAAAGAAGCGAAGCCGTCAGATTTTTATAATGAGCTGAAAGAAAAGCTGTATGAAGGTGAAAAAGGGGTTTTCATCGGGAATGGCCAGTCTGTTTTTGGGAAGGCGGGGTACGGCTCGCTGATGGCTGCTCCGATGATTCAAAACGACCGGCTTTTAGGCTTTGCGGTTTTATTGAAACAGGAGCTGTACGCTTTTACATTTGAAATGTACAAGCTGTTTCAGGCGCTGATTCATCACGCGACACTGGCTGTAACCAATTCAATGCTTCGCGACCGCCTTGAGCATCTCGTGAAAACAGATCAGCTGACTGAACTGTATTCACGAGCGTATTTAGATGAAAAAATTCAATACAGCATGAAAATCCACCAAAAGGGTGTTTTTATTCTTGTTGATATTGATAATTTTAAGAATGTAAATGATACGTACGGCCATCAGACTGGGGACGAGATTTTAATTCAAGTCGCTTCAGTGATTAAAAGCAACATCCGAAAGCATGATGTCGGTGCCCGCTGGGGAGGAGAGGAGCTGGCGATTTATTTGCCAAATGTGCCGGTTGCAGTGGGAAAACGGATTACCGAGCGACTGGTTTATGCGGTCAGAAAAAATACGAAACCCGAGGTAACCATTTCCTGCGGTATCTCCTGCTGGACGACAAAAACAAAAAAGTCGCTGAAAGAGCTTGTGCATGAGGCAGATGAAGCGCTCTACAGCGCGAAACGGAGCGGGAAAAACCGCTTGATGGTTCATGACTCAATAAAATAAAAAAAGCCCAAAACGATATCAGTTTTGGGCTTTTATATTACTGCGCTAACGCTTTTTCTAGCGTTTCGGCAAATTGAGTTAAGTATTTTTCATCAATTTCGTCGAAACGGTTTTTCACTGGGCTGTCGATGTCCAAGACGCCGACAATTTTTCCGTCTACACGAATCGGAAGCACAATTTCTGATTGAGACGCTGCATCGCAGGCGATATGTCCCGGAAACGCGTTTACATCCTCAACACGTTCCACTTTTCCGTTTGCGTACGCTGTGCCGCAAACCCCTCTGCCGAAAGGAATCCGAACACATGCCGGGAGGCCTTGGAACGGACCTAACACAAGCTGTCCATCCTCTTCTTTGGCAAAATAGAAACCCGCCCAGTTGACTTCAGGCAGCGAATGATACAGCAGTGCTGAGGCATTTGCATAGTTAGCTATTTGGTCTGTTTCGTCTTCGGTCATGGCTTCGAGCTGTTTTAGCAGAAGCTGATAGTCTTTTTCTTTATCTCCAGATTGTTTTTCGACATGGAACATGGAAAACCCTCACTTTTTCTATAATATAAAACAAAGTTCCGGCTTTTCTGCCGGCATTTGTCGATAAGTTCTTACAGGAACAGCGGCTTTCTGCTTGAATAGTATCAAGAGGAAGGAGTGAGCCGTATGAAAGTAAGCACCAAAGACAAAATTATTGAATCTGCTGTCATGCTTTTTAACCAAAAAGGATTTTCTGGCACGTCTGTCCGTGAAATCGCAAAGTCAGCTGATGTAAATGTTGCGCACATCTCCTACTATTTTAAAGGCAAAGGAGGCTTGATGGAACACTTAGTTTCAGAGTTTTACGAAGGCTACAGCAAAACGCTTGAAACAGCGGCAAGCAATATCTCTTCTCAAAGCACGCAGGAACAGCTTCTTCAATTGGTTTTCGATATTTTATCCTATCAGCATAATCATCGTCAATTAACTCGTTTTGTCTACCGGGAAGTCACAATTGACTCCACATTAATCAGGGAAATTATGTCGACATATCTAATGAAGGAAAAGTATATCTTCCAGCTGATCATTGAGGAAGGAGAAAAACAGCGTGAATATTTAACGCTGCCGCTGCCTCATTTTATTCTCCAATTAAAATCTCTCTTGATGATGCCCTATCTCCAGCCTCAATATATTTCAGAAGTACTCTACATGCAGCCGCACGAGCCGTATTTTTATAAAATGTATTTTGAAGAAATTAAGATTTGGATCAGAAGCGTCTTCCGGACAGGGGACGTGGCGCTCACCAACTAGCACCGTTCCAAAAACGCCTCATACGCATATCCGACATCTCCCGCTTGATGGGCATCTGACCCAAACACAAGCGGGATCTTCTTTTGCTTCGCTTCATTCAGCATCCAATCCTCGATATAAATACCGCCAGCGTAAGTTTTTCTTAAGCCGGAAGTATTAAAGTCGAGCTCCATTCCGTTTTCTTCAATGGCATTCAGGCACAGGGAAACGAGGCCGCGAATATGTTCTGACATGCTGTATGGAAACAGCTTGATGAATTTTTGGACGAGTGTGATGTGACCAACTCTTTTTGGCTTATAAACGCCGAGAGATGCTACAATGGAAGAATAGATACTCCGGTAATATTGTTCATATACCGCTTCAATGCTTCCGCAGGCTGAAATCAGCTCTTTGAAGGTATGCTCGTCATAATCAAGGCATAGATAGGAAGAGTCTGTGCGCAAAAAATGAACGGATAAGATGCTGTCATCTAAATATGGCCCGTATGTGTCCAGAAATAATGTAATTTCGTCTTCAAATTCAGCGATATAATCGACTTCAAGACCTGTCCGTATGCTAAGCTGTCCGCGATATTCTTTTTTTAATCCGGAAATTTCATGAATATAGCGTTCCAAAGAAGCTTGCGCCATCGCGCTGTCTTTCAGCGGCGTGGGATCGGTAAAAGAGGGCGGCAATGGGGCGTGTTCGGTAAAAGTAATCGATTCGAACCCTTTTTTTAAGGCTTCTTCTGCATATTGTCTGAGTGTGTCATTGGAGCCGTGAGGGCAAAATGGTGTGTGAATATGTCCGTCTCGCTTTTGCATTGATGTCACCCCATGAAAAAATAGTCAAATCCTGCCGATTTTGCACAAAAAGTTTTTGATTTCTGGTCAAAAAATGTTTGTTACATGGTATCATAATAACAATGAAAACGACAGTTTTTCTCAATACATATCCTGAAATCTTTCTGAATAAATAAAACACCCTGACAGATTAAGGTAAACAGCAAGGGGGCTCATTATGGAGTTTGTCATTGGATTATTAATTGTACTGCTTGCGCTGTTTGCGGCAGGCTACTTTTTCAGGAAAAAAATCTACGCCGAAATCGACCGGCTGGAATCGTGGAAGATTGAAATTCTGAATCGGTCGATCGTGGAAGAAATGTCTAAAATAAAACATTTAAAAATGACGGGTCAGACAGAAGAGTTCTTTGAGAAGTGGCGTGAAGAATGGGACGAGATTGTCACAGCCCACATGCCGAAAGTTGAAGAGCTCCTTTATGATGCCGAGGAAAATGCAGACAAATACCGGTTTAAAAAGGCCAATCAAGTGCTCGTTCATATCGACGACCTGCTGACAGCGGCTGAATCAAGCATTGAAAAGATTCTTCGGGAAATCAGCGATCTTGTCACAAGTGAGGAAAAGAGCCGTGAAGAGATTGAACAGGTGAGGGAGCGCTATTCGAAATCTCGAAAAAACCTGCTGGCTTACAGCCACCTTTACGGGGAGCTTTATGACAGCCTTGAAAAGGATCTGGACGAAATTTGGAGCGGCATCAAACAATTTGAAGAAGAAACAGAAGGCGGAAACTATATTACTGCACGAAAAGTACTGCTTGAGCAGGACCGCAATCTTGAACGGCTTCAGTCATACATAGATGATGTGCCGAAGCTGTTAGCTGACTGTAAACAGACGGTGCCCGGACAGATTGCAAAGCTCAAGGATGGCTATGGCGAAATGAAAGAAAAAGGGTACAAGCTTGAGCATATCCAGCTTGATAAGGAATTAGAAAATCTGTCAAACCAGCTGAAACGAGCGGAACATGTCCTGATGACTGAGCTGGATATTGATGAAGCGTCCGCAATCCTGCAGCTCATTGACGAAAATATTCAATCTGTTTATCAGCAGCTGGAGGGCGAAGTTGAAGCCGGTCAATCCGTACTAAGCAAAATGCCTGAATTGATTATTGCTTACGACAAGCTTAAAGAAGAGAAAGAGCATACAAAAGCGGAAACTGAGCTGGTGAAGGAAAGCTACAGGCTGACAGCCGGTGAGCTCGGCAAACAGCAGGCTTTTGAAAAGCGCCTTGATGAAATTGGAAAGCTGCTATCATCCGTTAAAGATAAGCTTGATGCAGAGCATGTCGCCTACTCACTTTTAGTGGAAGAAGTTGCTTCAATAGAGAAGCAAATTGAAGAAGTGAAAAAAGAGCATGCCGAGTATCGTGAAAATCTGCAAGCGCTGAGAAAAGAAGAGCTTCAGGCGAGGGAGACGCTCAGCAATTTGAAAAAAACAATTTCTGAGACAGCTAGACTGCTGAAGACTAGCAACATTCCAGGGATTCCGAGCCATATTCAAGAGATGCTGGAGAACGCGCATCATCATATTCAAGAAACAGTCAATCAACTAAACGAACTTCCATTAAATATGGAAGAAGCCGGAGCCCATTTGAAGCAAGCAGAAGAAATCGTCAACAGGGCAAGCCGGGAATCAGAGGAACTTGTCGAGCAGGTCATCCTCATTGAAAAAATCATTCAGTTCGGAAACCGGTTCAGAAGCCAAAATCATATTTTATCTGAACAGCTGAAAGAAGCGGAAAGACGTTTTTATGCTTTTGATTATGACGACTCTTATGAAATTGCCGCTGCCGCTGTAGAAAAGGCTGCGCCAGGTGCAGTTGAAAAAATCAAAGCTGACATATCCGCTTAGATAATCACGACCATGAAAAAGAGCCCGCAGTGTAATGAGCAGGCTCTTTTTTTTATTACAAAACGCCTGCGCAATAACGCAGGCGTTCTGTGACATTAACTTATTTCATTAAGCTGTTTGGATGGTCCGATGAATAAGGTCAGCACATAGCCGATAACCGCTCCGACGATTCCTGGAAGCACCCAGCCGATGCCGAGGCTGTAAAGAGGAAGATTCGCATTTAGAAACGCATCTAAAGATCCAAGTGAAAAACCGGCTGCTTTGATACCGTCTAAAATACTGAAAAGTCCTGTACCGATCAAGCATGCGATGTACACTTCGCGTCTTTCTTTAAAGATCTTATCGATGAAGGAAAGAACGATAATGACAATGGCAAGCGGATAGATAGCTGATAAAATAGGAACAGAAAACGCGATAATTTGCGCGAGTCCGAAATTCGCAATGATCAAGCTGAATAACGTGACAATCGTAACGACAATTTTATATGATAATGCCGGAATAAGTTTTGAAAAATATTGGCCGCAAGATGTGACAAGCCCGATGCTTGTTGTTAAACATGCGACTGTAATCGCTGCTCCGAGTACGATGTTGCCTAATGAACCGAATAAATAATGGGAAGACGCAGATAAAATTTTAGCTCCTTCACCAACAGGACCAATGGCATTTGTGCTTGTTGCACCTAA
Source organism: Bacillus sp. LR_5 (assembly GCF_042709275.1). NCBI lineage: Bacteria > Bacillati > Bacillota > Bacilli > Caryophanales > Bacillaceae > Bacillus > Bacillus sp. LR_5. The sequence goes on from NZ_JAVAXX010000129.1 coordinate 6,620, forward strand.
ATAAGCAAGGGATACATAAATGAAAGTCAGGCCTAAAGCGGCAATCACACCTGCTTTAATGCAGGCTGCAGCAAGAGCTTTAGACTGTGTAACGCCTTTGCTTTTTACAGCATTTACAACGACAACGCCAAATACAATTGAAGCAAGTGCGTCCATTGTTTTATAGCCTTCTAAAAATCCTTTAAAAACCGGTGTTCCTTTATATGCTTCTGTCACGGCGCCCAATCCGCCCATCGGCGTGAAGATGGCTTTGAGAACAATGATTAAAATAATTGTGAATTTGATGGGAGTCAGAATTTTTCCGACTCGATCGACAACCTTGGATGGGTTTAACGCTAAATAGTACGTAACGCCGAAAAAGATAAGTGTAAATATTAATAAAGAAAGTCTTTCTGGTATGCCAGTCAAAAACGGAACAGCGCCAATTTCATATGAAACAGTTCCTGTTCTCGGGATGGCGAATAATGGTCCGATTGATAAATAAAGCACGACAGTAAAGATTGTGCCGAAAACTGGGTGCGCTTTGTCAGCAAGGCCTTTTGCGTCCTTACCGGTTAATGCGATGGCGATAATGCCGAGAAGCGGCAGGCCTACCCCTGTCAGTAAAAATCCGCCGATGGCCTTCCAGACGTTGTGTCCGGCTGCTTGTCCAAGTTCCGGCGGATAAATCATATTTCCTGCTCCAAAGAATAACGCAAATAGCATGAAACCAATAATAATGGTATCTTTGACAGGCAGTGAGTGTTTCATGAAAAAAATCCTCCTAATAATTATGTTAAAATATTCTGTCAATTAATTGTCAGATAATATGACGAAACGAACAAATCTTATTATATGGTAAAAAAATTAGAAGTCAATACTAGTTTTTCGTAATTTTCTATTAAATTTTGTTATGGTAACATAAATATCATACCTTGTACCGCTTTCATAAAGGAGTAAAAAAGATAATATATTTAGATAATAGTTCAACGACGAAGCCTTACGATGAAGTCTTGAATGTATATGAACAGACAAGCAGCCGATACTTTGGCAATCCTTCATCTTTGCACCGATATGGAGCCGAAACGGAACAGCTGCTTCAAGCAGCCAAAAATCAAATCAAAAGGTCCTTAGGCCTAAAAAAATATGATATTGTATTTACGTCAGGCGCTACAGAAGCCAATAATGCGGCTTTAAAAGGAGCGGCTTTGTCAAAGATAAAAACAGGCAAACATATCATTGCCACTTCTATTGAACATCCATCCGTTACGGAATCGTTAGAACAGCTGAAAGAGTTGTTCGGGTTTGATATCACTTATCTTTCTGTGAATGAAGACGGATTTGTTTCTATTGAAGATCTAAAAGCAGCCATCCGTTCCGATACCGTGCTTGTCAGCATGATGCATGTGAACAATGAAGTCGGTTCCGTGCAGCCGATTGAAGAGGCAGGAGAAGTGCTGAAGAAGCACCCGAACATTTTGTTCCACGTCGACTATGTGCAGGGCATCTATAAAGTGCCCTTGGCCATTGAAAAGGCCGGCATTGATCTATGTTCAATTTCGGGGCATAAATTTCACGGTCTGAAGGGGACAGGCGCACTTATTGTAAAAGAGGGAACACGCCTTATTCCGCTCATAACGGGAGGCTCTCAGCAAAAAGGCATACGGGCCGGAACAGAACATACTGCTGGTGCGGTTTCGCTTGCCAAGGCCATTAATCTTGCCTCTGCTGATTTTGACACACGGCTTGACACGATGACTGCCGCAAAGGAATTGTTTATGAAAAGGCTGAGTGAAATTGAGGGCGTCGTTATCAACACGCCTCAAATGAATAGCGCGCCGCACATTATTAATTTCTCTGTACCGGGGATTAAAGCGGAAGTGCTTTTACACATGCTTGAGGAACAGGATATTTTTGTCTCCACAACATCGGCTTGCTCGGCAAAAGAACATAAGCCCAGCAAGGTTCTCTTAGAGATGGGCAAAGGAGAGCAGATTGCCGGGAGCAGCATCAGAATCAGTTTAAATTACAGCCAGACAAGCGATGTGGCAGAACCGTTTATGAACGCGCTTCGTCCTGGCATCAAAAAATTAAGGAAAATGATGAGGTAGAACATGAATTACGATCATATATTAATTCGTTTTGGGGAAATTTCGACCAAAGGCAAAAACAGAAAAAGCTTTATTGAGCGCTTAAAACAAAACATTAGACTCGTTTTGAAAGACTATCCGAATTTAAAATACTTTTCCAACAGGGATCGTATGACGATTACATTAAATGGAGAGGATCCTGAGGCTCTTTTTCCTCATTTAAAGCAAGTGTTTGGGATTCAAAGCTTCAGCCTGGCAATTAAGTGTGACAGCCGCCTTGATGATATTAAGGCAACCGCACTAAAGGCTATCAAAGATCAGTATAAACCAGGTGATACGTTTAAAGTCGCGACAAAGAGAGCGTATAAGCAATTTGAATTAGATACAAACCAAATGAACGCTGAAATCGGCGGCCATATTTTGCGAAATACAGAAGGATTGACGGTCGATGTTCGCAACCCAGACATCCCGCTCAGAATCGAAATCAGGGAAGAAGCAACATTTTTGACAATTCGTGATGAAAAAGGTGCAGGCGGGTTGCCAGTTGGTTCAGCAGGAAAAGCGATGCTGATGCTTTCTGGCGGTTTTGACAGCCCTGTTGCCGGTTTTTATGCGATGAAACGGGGATTGTCGGTAGAAGCTGTTCATTTCTTCAGCCCGCCATACACAAGCGAGCGCGCAAAGCAAAAGGTAATGGATCTGGCGAAATGTCTGTCCCGTTTTGGGGGAAGCATGACACTTCATATTGTTCCATTTACAAAAACGCAAGAGCTCATTCAAAAACAAATTCCTGAAAATTACACAATGACGGCAACCCGCCGCCTCATGCTTCAGATCGCCGACAGAATCAGAGAAAAGAGAAACGGGCTTGCCGTTATTACGGGAGAAAGCCTCGGTCAGGTAGCGAGCCAAACGCTTGAAAGCATGTATGCAATTAATGCGGTGACGTCAACACCGATTTTGCGTCCGCTAATCGCCATGGACAAAACAGAAATCATCGAAAAATCACGGGAAATTGGCACATATGAGACAAGCATTCAGCCGTTTGAAGACTGTTGCACGATCTTTACACCGCCAAGCCCGAAAACACGCCCTAAAAAAGAGAAAATTGAACACTTTGAAAGCTTTGTTGATTTCGAGCCGTATATTCAAGAAGCGGTAGATAACATTGAGTCAATGACCCTGTATAGCGAACAAGAAGCTAACGATAAATTCGCTGAACTCTTTTAAATCAATTTTCAGCTCCTGTATACAATTACCAAAGTTTTTCTGAATGAAGCCATGTGTTTTGACACATTCTATAGTCACAAGGAGGTGAGACACATGGCTAACAATAACTCAGGTAACAGCAACAACCTTTTAGTACCAGGAGCTGCTCAAGCGATCGACCAAATGAAATTAGAAATCGCTTCTGAATTCGGTGTAAACCTTGGAGCAGACACAACTTCTCGCGCTAACGGTTCTGTTGGAGGAGAGATCACAAAACGTCTTGTATCTTTTGCTCAACAAAACATGGGCGGAGGACAATTCTAATTTACAATTTCACATAATGGCTTAGGAGTGGGGGTATCCCCACTCTTTTTCATTTTTTACATATAAAAAAGGACCAGCGGCCTATAAAATCTATGTTTACAGAGGTTGCTTTTAGGCATATCCTTACGGAAAGAGCCTGTATTTATGTATAATGGGTGGAGAAAGTGAGGAGTTGTTCGTGTTAAAACGTGAAGATTTAATTGCCCCTGTGCAATATAATTTAGTGAATGAAATGGAAAAGTTCAGTGCTGCTGGACAAAAAACCGCTCTTCTGTGGGAGGACGAGTCGGGCAAGCAAGAATCTTGGTCGTATGAAAAGCTGATGGAAGAAACAAATAAAATCGGAGCTGCCTTAGCTGATCTTGGATTTAAAAAGGGAGACAAGCTGATTGTAATGGTACCGCGGGTGCTTGAAGCCTATGCTGTTTATTTGGCTATCCTGAAATCAGGAATGGTTGTCATTCCGTGCTCCGAAATGCTTCGCGCGAAAGATCTTGAATACCGGATTGAACATGCAGAGGTAAAAGGCGCTATCGTCTACTCAGAATTTATTGGCGCTTTCCGGGATGTCAGTACGGCTGACAAACTGATTACACTGTCTATTGGTGAAAATGATGCCGGCTGGAAAAACCTCTTATCAATTGAAGCGGACGGAAGCCAATTTAAAACAGCTGACACAACAAGAGATGATATGGCTTTCTTATCTTATACATCCGGGACAACAGGTCAGCCGAAAGGTGTTGTACATACACATGGATGGGCATTTGCTCATTTAAAAACTTCTGCCGGCGCTTGGCTTGATATTTCTGAAAAGGATATCGTCTGGGCAACTGCTGCCCCTGGCTGGCAAAAGTGGGTATGGAGTCCGTTTTTAGCGGTGCTTGGCAGCGGAGCAACCGGTTTTGTGTACCACGGCAGATTCAAAGCAGAAAAATATCTAGAGCTTTTAAATCGCTACAAAATCAATGTTTTCTGCTGCACTCCGACAGAATACCGCTTAATGGCGAAGGTTGAAGGCTTGGAACGCTTTGATCTTTCTGCCCTGCACAGCGCTGTTTCCGCAGGTGAGCCGCTCAACCGTGAAGTCATTGATGTTTTCCAAAAGCACTTTGGCATTAAGGTACGGGACGGATATGGCCAAACAGAAAGCACGCTTTTGGTTGGTGTTTTGAAAGATACGCCTATTAAACCGGGAAGCATGGGAAAACCGACACCGGGAAATCAGGTGGAGATCATAAATGAAGACGGTGAAATCTGCAAACCTGGTGAGGTTGGCGATATCGCTGTTCACCTCAGTACGCCTGCGCTCTTTAAAGAGTATTTTAAAGATCCGGAAAGAATGAAAACACAAATTCGCGGCGATTATTTCCTAACGGGAGACAGAGCAAGAAAAGATGAGGAAGGTTACTTCTGGTTTGAAAGCCGAAATGACGATATTATTATCAGCTCCGGCTATACGATCGGGCCTTTCGAGGTGGAAGACGCGCTTGTTAAGCACCCAGAAGTAAAAGAATGTGCTGTTGTCGCAAGCCCTGATGAAATCAGAGGCTCCATCGTAAAGGCATATGTTGTCCTGCAAAATCATGAAAAACGCAGTGATGAGCTTGTCAAAATGCTGCAAAACCATGTGAAGACGATTACCGCTCCATACAAATATCCTAGAGAAATTGAATTTGTGGAAAGCCTGCCGAAAACGGCTTCTGCAAAAATCAGACGAGTGGAATTAAGAAAACGTGAAGAACAGCTCAAAGCCAATAAAAAGGCGTAAAGAAAGAGAGTGAACGTGAATGAAGGCGATATGGCACGGCGGTTTCATTTATACGATGCTCGAAGAAGGCGATCGGACTGAGGCAGTTTATGTTGAGGATGGTGTTATAAAAGGCACCGGCAGCTATGAACGTTTGAAGGAAAAGTACGGGTCACCGGAAACAGAAGAAATCAGCCTGAACGGTGCAGTGATGTTCCCCGGTTTTGTTGACAGCCACCTACATTTGATCGGCCACGGTGAGAAACAGCTTCAGCTCGATCTGTCCGCACTGACGTCGAAAGATTCAATTTTACAGGCTGCGAAGGAAAGAGAGCGGCAGCTTCCTAAAAACGATTGGCTCATTGGAGAGGGCTGGAATGAAAATCAGTTTGAGACACCTGACTACTTGACTAAGCATGATCTTGATCGCCTGTTTCCTGACAGGCCCGTCTTGCTCAAGCGTATATGCCGGCATGCAATAGCTGTCAATTCTGCGGCTCTTCAAGCAGCTGGAATTTCAAGAAATACTCCTGATCCTGACGGCGGAGTCATCGTAAAAGATGCAAATGGCGAGCCGACCGGACTCCTGTTTGATAAGGCGCAGGATTTGATTCTGAAGGCTGTCCCGCCAGTCTCTCAGCACTATGTTGATGAGGCATTAACGGCTGCAATAAAGGATTGCTGGACAAAAGGCCTGACGGGCGGTCATTCGGAAGACTTGTCCTATTATGGTGATGTTTCGGTGCCGATGAAAGCTTATGAGAAAGCTGTCGCTGGCGGAAAGTATCCGTTCCGCTGCCATTTGCTCGTTCATCATGAAGCTGTCGATCGATGGGAGCAGCTGGATAAGCCGTCCGACCCTTATGTGGAGTTTGGTGCGATGAAAATCTTTGCGGACGGGGCGCTTGGCGGGAGAACGGCTTTGTTGAAAGAACCATATCAGGATGATCCATCAACAAATGGTGTTCAGGTTCACGATGACGAAACCCTTGGCCGGCTCATTCGCAAAGCGAGAGAAAAAGGGATGGAGGTTGCTGTTCATGCAATCGGAGATCTTGCTTTTGAAAAAGTGCTGAACGCAATAGAAAAGCATCCGCCCAAAAACGGCCGGCATGATCGGCTTATTCATGCTCAAGTGCTTGATAACGAATTAATCGAGAGAGCAGCACGCATGCCGATCGCACTTGATCTTCAGCCGCATTTCGTTGCAAGCGACTTTCCGTGGGTCATTGACCGTCTCGGAAAAGACCGGATGAAGACTGCATTTGCCTGGAAAACCCTCATATCTAAAGACATTTTATGCGCGGGCGGTTCAGACGCCCCGATTGAGCCTGTTGACCCGCTTCTAGGGATCCAGTCCGCGGTCCTCAGGAAAAGCAGTCATGAGCAAAACGGGCCAAGCTATAATGAAAGTGAATGTTTACCTGTATATGAAGCGATAAAGCTTTATACAGAAGGTAGCGCCGGTATCATTTATAAAGAGAAGTCACGCGGAAAAATTGCGGAAGGCTATGACGCGGATTTTACAGTTCTCAGTGGTGATCCGTTTGCCATTGACCCCGCACAGCTTCATCTTTTAGATATTAAAAAAACCGTGATTAACGGCCAGATTGTATATGAGAAATCATAAAAGGACAGGCATTAGCCTGTCCTTTTATTTTCTATAAAAAAGTACGCTTCACTTTTTCCCAAAATGAATTGTCCTTTAGTTTGACTGTTTTGATTTTCTTATTAGACAGTTTGATTTCGATCGTTTTCACATTTCTCGTGCTGAGTGCTTCATTGTCCAAGCCGATAATCGGGTGCTCATTTCCGTCCTGCACCACACGAAGGGTCAGCTTTCGGTCAGAGCTGAGGACAAATGGCGAGCCGAGTGTCCGGTAGGTGTTATTGTTAAGGGATGCAAGCTCAGATACCTGCATGCATGGAAGCAATGGATCAACAACCGCTCCTGCAACAGACTTGTTATAGGCGGTGCTCCCTGTAGGCGTTGAGATAATCATTCCGTCACCTCTAAACGTTTCAAAGTGCAGATCGTCAATCAGCACGTCCATCACAAAGGTTTTGATGATGCTTGAGCGGATGGATACCTCGTTTAAGCAGTGAAAAGGACTGGCTTGATCCACTGTCACTTCAATCAGCGGGTATTTTCTCACTTCAATTTGTTCAAACGTCATTGCATCGACCATTTTTTCTCGCTCATCACTATGAAAGTCGCAATATAAATGAGCTTTCCCCTTTTTGGTAATGCCGACGTACAAGCAGTCATCACGAAAATTCGTCTTTCTGACTGCCTGCAAAAATGTGCCGTCCCCGCCAATGCTAGCGATAATATTGGCGTCTGATTGCTGGTTCACAACGGTAAATCCATGCTCTTCCGCCAATTGTGTTAACGAGCGGGCTTGTTCGTTCGTTTCCTGATCCTGTTTGTGAAAAAAATAAACATTACGGCGTTGATCGGTCATATCCCATTTCCCCTTTGCTGTCATATTTAAGTTTTTCTGCCATCCAGTATTTGTGATAAAATACCTTTGGCCATAAGTGTACCACGTTTGCCGGCAGCCCGTTAAGCCGGAGCTTTCTCATGAAGTGAAACATTTTTCATATTGAATCGTATAATGAGAGAGTTTAGGAAAAAGGAGGAGAAAAAATGAATGCAAAAAGATGGATTGCATTAGTGATTGCTCTGGGGATTTTCGGCGTGTCTATTATCGTCAGCATCTCTATGAGTTTCTTTGAAAGCGTCAAAGGCGCTCAAACGGATCTCACATCACTGACGGATGAATCGCAGGAAAAGACGCTGGAAAACGGCAGTCTCTCAAGTAAAATTGCCGTATTAGAGGTCAGCGGCACCATTCAGGATAATGGGGACTCAAGCAGTCTGCTTGGTGCAGACGGATATAACCACAGAACGTTCTTAAAAAACCTTGAGCGCGCAAAAGATGACAAGACGGTCAAAGGTATCGTTCTGAAGGTGAATTCTCCGGGTGGCGGAGTGTATGAAAGTGCTGAAATACATAAGAAACTGGAAGAAATCAAGAAAGAAACGAAAAAACCGATTTACGTGTCAATGGGTTCGATGGCAGCATCAGGAGGCTATTACATCTCAACAGCGGCTGATAAGATTTTTGCGACACCGGAAACCCTGACCGGGTCACTCGGCGTCATTATGGAAAGCGTCAATTATTCAAAGCTTGCCGATAAGCTTGGCATTTCTTTTGAAACGATTAAGAGCGGGGCCCATAAGGACATTATGTCTCCGTCCCGTGAGATGACGAAAGAAGAAAAAAACATCATGCAATCGATGGTTGATAATTCGTATGAAGGCTTTGTTGATGTCATTTCAAAAGGGCGCGGCATGTCGAAAGCAGAGGTAAAGAAAATTGCGGACGGCCGCGTGTATGACGGACGGCAGGCGAAAAAACTGAACCTCGTTGATGAGCTTGGTTTTTATGACGATACCATTACGGCGATGAAAAAGGATCACAAGGATTTGAAAAACGCCTCTGTCATTTCTTATGAGGAAAGCTTCGGATTAGGTTCACTGTTTTCCATGGGCGCGAACAAAATGTTTAAAAGTGAAATTGATTTTTTGAATATGAGAGAAATTCTATCGCAATCCGGTTCGCCGAGAATGATGTATCTCTATGCGAAGTAGGAGGGAACAATAATGGACGCGACATATGAAGAGTTAGAGCGCAATGACATCAAAGGCCCGCAAGAAGCGGAGCAGCTGACACATGCCTATGCTGGCTTTTGGGTTCGTTTCTGGGCTTTCTTGCTTGATTGGCTCGTGATATGGGGATTAAACCATTTGCTCGTTTCTCCCCTCTTTACTGTATTGGATCTGCCGAAAACATCCGGCATGTTTACCTTCTCGGCTTACAGTGTAACAACGCTTATTGTGTATCTTGCCTACTTCGCACTCATGACTAAATACTTCAGGCAGACGCTTGGTAAAATGGTGTTCGGCCTCAAAGTGGTTTCTGTGAATCAAGATAGCAAGCTGACATGGAGTACAGTGATTTTTCGTGAAGTGGTTGGACGGTATATTGATAAGATTTGGATTTTATATATCGTTGTTGCTTTTTCACCTACAAAACAAGGGATTCATGATTACATCGCGGATACTACCGTGGTGCATGAAAAATTATACCGCAAATAACCGATAACCCGGACCTCCGTCCGGGTTTATTTTTTTAGGAATTGGCGATAATGCTCCTAGAGGAAGTGAAGAATATGGTGTATGTACTGACAGCCATTCTTATTCTCATAGGGATCGTACTGCTTCTCAGAATGAAAATCCATGTTGCGCTGGAGTATCTTCATGCCGGTGATAATGACAAATTGACCTTGAAGATTACGGCGCTGTTTGGCCTTATAAGGATCAAAAAAACAATCCCGGCGATTAAGGTGAACAAAGAAGACGGAACAGTGGATATCAAACAAAAAACTGAATCCAAAATGAAAAAAAGCAGCGGAAAGAAAAAAATTACACAAAACGATGTGCAGCAAAGCATTAATAAAATCGAAATGCTTTTGCATCAGGTCACCAGACTGCGAAAAATCAGCGCGTCTTTTCTCGCGCATTTACATATCACAAAACTAGAATGGGTTACAGTAATCGGAATTCAGGACGCGGCAGTGACAGGTGTGTTAACAGGTGCTGTATGGGGTGTGAAGGGCGGTATCGCAGCAATGCTCTACGACCACCTGGACTTTGTGAATAAACCTGTCTATGAGGTGATCCCGTCGTTTCAAGTCCCTGTTTCCAAGACCCATTTTCAGTGTATATTCTTTTTTCGCTTTGGACATGCTATGCTTGCAGCTTTCAAATTCGTCAAATACGGACGGGAGCTATCCGTATTAAAGAAGAATCCGTCGGCTAGAATGACTTCAAAGAATGATTCATCAGTTTAAGGAGGAAGCGTATATGGCAGACCATCCCATCCAAGGTTTAATGAAAACCGCAATGGAAAACTTGAAGGAAATGATTGATGTTAACACCATCATCGGAGATCCAGTGGAAACGCCTGATGGAAGTGTGATTTTAACTGTTTCTAAAGTTGGATTCGGATTCGCCGCAGGCGGAAGCGAGTTTGGCGGAAAGCCGGCCGAAAAGAAATCGGAAGACGATGAGACAAGAGAACAGAAACTTCCTTTCGGAGGCGGAAGCGGGGGCGGTGTGTCCATTACGCCGATCGCGTTTTTAATTGTCGGATCGACAGGCATCAGAATGCTTCATTTAGATGAAAATACCCATTTAATAGAGAAAATTTTAGACGCAGCCCCTCAAACACTCGAGCGCATCCAGCAAATGTTCAAGAAAAATAACAAAAACCAAAGCCAAGGCCAAAATCAAAACCAAATGAACAATATGAATTATTAAAAAAAGGTTAACTGCGCTGGCCGCAGTTAACTTTTTTTTGGCATAAACTTTGCAGTTTG
>NZ_JAVAXX010000013.1:0-60584 GCF_042709275.1 Bacillus sp. LR_5
TTTATATTTTAATAGGACTTGGACTATTTTTTACACTTCGTTTTGGTTTTATCCAATTCCGTTATTTTATTGAAATGTTCAGAATAGTAGGTGAGAAGCCTGAAGGAAATAAAGGTGTTTCGTCTATGCAGGCGTTCTTTATTTCTGCTGCATCCCGAGTCGGTACAGGGAATTTGACTGGTGTTGCCTTAGCAATTGCGACAGGTGGACCAGGCGCTGTATTTTGGATGTGGGTTGTAGCTGCTGTAGGTATGGCTTCAAGCTTTGTTGAGAGTACGTTAGCACAGCTTTATAAAGTGAAGGACGGAAACGATTTCCGCGGCGGACCGGCCTACTATATTCAAAAAGGTCTTGGAGTCAGATGGCTCGGCATCGTATTCGCTGTCTTAATTACCGTGTCATTCGGTTTAATCTTTAACGCTGTTCAATCCAATACAATTGCGGGAGCGTTAGAAGGCGCATTTCATGTGAACAAAACAGTTGTGGCTATTGTTCTTGCTGCTTTAACGGCTTTTATTATTTTCGGCGGTTTAAAACGTGTAGTCGCAGTGACACAATTGATTGTTCCAGTGATGGCTGGTCTTTATATTCTCATTGCACTATATGTTGTATTCACCAATATTTCTGCATTTCCAAGCGTTATTGCGATAATTGTCAAAAATGCTTTGGGATTTGAACAAGTTGTCGGCGGCGGACTGGGAGCTATCATCGTCATCGGTGCACAGCGCGGGCTTTTCTCTAACGAAGCGGGAATGGGTAGCGCGCCTAACGCTGCTGCGACAGCTCATGTTTCGCATCCGGCAAAGCAGGGCTTTATTCAAACATTAGGCGTGTTTTTCGATACATTTATCATATGTACGTCTACAGCGTTTATCATCTTACTATACAGTGTAACACCAAAAGGTGACGGCATCCAGGTTACACAAGCTGCTCTGAGCCACCATATTGGAGGCTGGGCGCCTGGTTTCATAGCAATTGCAATGTTCTTGTTTGCCTTTAGTTCAGTTGTCGGAAACTACTATTATGGGGAGACAAACATTGAATTTATTAAAACAAGCAAAACATGGCTGAATATTTACCGCATCGCGGTTATTGCTATGGTTGTCTTTGGATGTGTAGCAGGGTTCCAGATTGTGTGGGACATGGCGGACCTCTTTATGGGTATCATGGCGCTGATTAACTTAATTGTAATTACACTGCTGTCGAACGTTGCTTACAAAGTGTATAAAGATTACGCGAAACAGCGTAAACAAGGACTTGATCCTGTATTCAAAGCGAAAAACATCCCGGGTCTTAAAAACACTGAAACTTGGGAAGATGAAAGACAAGAAGCATAAGAACACGGCTGCATTCAATCAATTGAATGCAGCTTTTTATTTGGCGAAAAGAAGCGGAATGTTTTGATTTCATAAAAAAATAACGTGTAAAGTCCTGGTTACATACTTTTATATGTGGTCCGCATGTATCAGCAGTATCTGAAACAAGACAAAAAGAGCAAATTGGCAGGTTTTTAAACCGCCTAAAAACAAGAAATTAGGTTGATAGACAATCATAAGAAAGATTTTTACAATGAGTCCGTGCTAAAAAAGCGAAAGGGAGGAGAACGGTACTAGGCATATGTTTTACATAATCATTTGAAGGAGGAAAGAATATTATGAAACGTTCAGTCTCTATCTTAATTGTATGTTTATTTATTGCATTACTAGCAAATAGCGGCTTGACTGCTCCAGAAGCATCTGCAGCAGTGACAAAAACGCCAGTATCCATAAATGGCCAGCTTAGCATAAAAGGTACACAGCTAGTCAATCAAAACGGCAAAGCGGTGCAGCTGAAGGGGATCAGTTCACACGGATTGCAATGGTATGGCGATTTTGTCAATAAAGACAGCTTAAAATGGCTGAGAGACGATTGGGGCATTACGGTTTTCCGCGCGGCGATGTATACGGCCGACGGCGGTTATATTGATAATCCGTCTGTGAAAAACAAAGTAAAAGAAGCGGTTGAAGCGGCAAAAGAGCTTGGGATATATGTCATCATTGACTGGCATATCTTAAATGACGGCAATCCAAATCAAAATAAAGAGAAGGCAAAAGAATTCTTCAAGGAAATGTCAAGCCTTTACGGAAGCACGCCAAACGTCATTTATGAAATTGCGAACGAACCAAACGGCGATGTGAACTGGAAGCGTGATATTAAACCGTATGCGGAAGAAGTGATTTCCGTTATCCGCAAAAACGATCCCGACAACATCATTATTGTCGGTACCGGTACATGGAGCCAGGATGTGAATGATGCTGCCGATGATCAGCTAAAGGATGCAAATGTCATGTACGCGCTTCATTTTTATGCCGGCACACATGGCCAGTTTTTACGGGATAAAGCAAACTATGCACTCAGCAAAGGAGCACCTATTTTTGTGACGGAGTGGGGGACAAGCGATGCTTCCGGAAATGGTGGAGTATTTCTTGACCAGTCGAGGGAATGGCTGAATTATCTCAACAGCAAGAACATCAGCTGGGTAAACTGGAATCTTTCTGATAAGCAGGAATCATCTTCAGCTTTAAAGCCGGGAGCATCTAAAACAGGCGGCTGGCCGTTATCAGGTTTATCCGCTTCAGGAGCATTCGTAAGAGAAAACATTCTCGGTACCAAAGATTCGACGAAGGACATTCCTGAAACGCCAACACAAGATCAATCCACACAGAAAAACAGCATTTCTGTGCAATACAGGGCAGGTGATGGAAGTGTGAACGGGAACCAAATCCGCCCGCAGCTTCACATAAAAAATAACGGCAACACCAGGGTTGATTTAAAAGATATCACTGTCCGTTACTGGTATAACGCAAAAAACAAACCTCAAAACTTTGACTGTGACTACGCGCAGATTGGATGCGGCAATGTGACCCACAAGTTTGTGGCGTTACATAAACCTAAGCAGGGTGCAGATACCTATCTGGAACTAGGGTTTAAAAATGGAACGCTGTCACCGGGAGCAAACACAGGGGATATTCAGCTTCGTCTTCACAATGATGACTGGAGCAATTATGCACAGGGTGAGGATTATTCCTTTTTCCAATCAAATATGTTTAAAACAACGAAAAAAATCACATTATATAATCACGGAAAACTGATTTGGGGAACAGAACCCAAATAGTTTAGCTTTTGGCGGGCATCAGCAATGATGTCCGTTTTCATTATCTTATATAGCAAAACAAGGAGGTTTAGATTGTGGATGAAACACTGAAGCAGTATATGATGCTGTTCAAAGAAATGAATAATGCGATAAATGGTCCGGACTATCTAGGTAAGGAAAAAGACATCCAACATCAAAAAGAACAGATCGAAGCTTACGAAAAACAGCTACAGCAAGGTTTTTCTACAGATTATGACTACGATGTATTTGCTGACTCGGTTATCAAATGCGCATATGGCGATATGACGCTGGAAGATTTAGAAGCAGTTTATTATGGATTGACAACGCCATTTTTTTGATTAGACCTCCCACAGTAAAATTTCAATTTCTGTCTCACTAACTTAAGTATACTTTGATATTGAGACAGAAATTCATTTATTTTGTTTACTTCCTAGAATATATATTATGTAAACTAAAAAGCGAATTCTTTTAGTAGTTGGTTATTAAATCTTGGCCTTCCGGTCTTTTCTTTTCTTAAAGTTTGAATTGTCAACAAGTCAAACTTTCGATAGTGTTCTACATTTCCCTTCCCTGAATATTCATAATATCTATCTCAGTAATAGTGCACCAGTTGTCGTTCAGAATGGATCTAGTTTTACTTTCTGTAAAGAGAACATAAAAGTGAATCCATTAAATGATAAAATATTTATTTGTTTATAAACCTTATGTTTATTCCTTATACATTTATTTTAACAAGCTGATGCCCTCCCGCATTTAAAAACCTTGAACCATGTGTCTTCAAAACGACGCACGACACGAAAAAAAGCGATTTTCTGATCGGAAAATCGCTTTTTTCTGACTTCGACTTTTTTATTCCTGTGCAGGTTTATTTGCGGCACCCTCGGCGGTTAATGTCCGTATCCGCTCCAATGCGGTACCGCTTGCCTTAGGTGTCCTTAACGATTTACAACAAATGTTGTCACGCTTTGAGCTGGAAGATGGGCCCAAAAATGATTGCCTGATACAGTGAGATTCGTTCCAGGTTGTAGATTGCTGCTGCTGCTCGTGATCCATCTAGATACGTTTGAAGCAGATCCATTCTGCAAAACAAAGTTTTGGTTGACCCCTGTGTTGCTTTTGTTAATGGCAACAATAACGACCTTGTTGTCACCTTTATAGGCTGACACGTAAACGTTCGTATTCGGGTTTTTCGTTGCATCAATCCTTACATAGCCGGGACGCACAAACTTCGAGAAATGAGCCATATTGTAACCGCGTTTACTGATCGTACCATCTTCTTTCATAGGACCATATGATCTTCGGATGTACCACCATACATAAGCTTGAAAATCTCCCTCTACCATCGAATTGTGAATATGTTGTGAAACATCCAATGCCTCGGGCCATCGATCCGCCGAGTTGTTATCACTGTTCGGATAGTATACTTCCGTCATCCAAAGGTCCTTCCCTGCTCCTTTCTGTTTGAAAAGAGGATAAGGGAATTGGCTGACCTGAGTGCCGTACAGATGGGTTCCGAGAATATCCATATTGCCAAGAGCCTGCGGATCGTTCAAAATCGGGTCCGACAAATTCTTCAAGTATTGAAATGACTCAGGCGCAATGACGCGGGCATTGATCGAGCCGGCGTTTTCTCTCATAAAGCGGAGTATTTCTTGCGGCGTCCACCACGTCCACTCGTGAGCGTAATCAGGCTCATTTTGGACCGAAATCGCGTAAAGATTCACACCATTATTCTTCATGAAGGTAACAAAATCGTTAAGATGCTGCGCATATGCGGCGTACTTATCGTATTTCAGTCGTTTAGCCGATGTATCACCATTACGATTAAAGGTCTCAACCATATCACTTGGAGGATTCCAGGGAGAAGCAAAAACGATTGCCCCATGTTTGACTGCACTCTTGGCAGTATCCACCTCTTTATACCAATTATTTCGATTTTCATCTACATGAATTCTTAAGATTGAAAAGCCTAACTGATTCTGTCCATTGCCAAAAGCCGTTTCTCTTTGAGCTGCTGTAAGATCCCCAGCCCAAGCCGGATGATTCATCCCTCCAAAACCGCGAATCACTTGTTTCTCTGCAGATACATTAACTGTTACATCACTGGCTGCCAAAACTTCAGTAGCGCCTGGCCCTAACATGACTGACAGCATAGTGAAACATACTAATAATATACAAATTGTTTTTTTAAAACGTGGAAACATTTATTTCGCTCCTTCGTCATGTGTCTTTTACGGTATTAGAGAATTCATAATGGCGGGCTATTCCGGTGCTGGCCACCCGTCTCGTTTTTAAACGGTCCCATTACGAATCCTATCTTTGTGTAAACTGCCAGTAATCAAAATTAAACAAGTTTCCTGTACCTGTTCCGGTAAATACAAAGAATACTTTGTGCACACCGGTTGCCCCGCTTACTGCAGTTTCTATCTCTCTCCACGTTTGCGCTCCGCCTGTGGAAGGTACATTCAGGGTTCCAACAAGCTTACCATCAGCACTGTCGAGGCGCACTTCTATTTTTCCGCCTAAAGTGGATGCTACATTTGCTTTAAATGACCTGGCACCGCCCGCTCCAAAGTCTGCATTTCCTACAGCAATCCAGTCTCCATTTTGAATGCTTGTTACATGCTGATTATTTACTGGCCCGCCGGGGGCTGTGGACTTCTCTGTCAAAATGCGTCCATTCCAGGCAAACGTTTCAGCTTCTACCCGGTTATATGGGTTTAAATTGGAAAGCTGTGTTACACCTGCATAATTTGCTGCTACCTCTTGGATGGATCCATCTGGGTTATGCACCAGCTTATTAATATGGGGAGAACGGTAACCTTTGCCGGCCCCGAACAGAGCGGAACTGACAGTTTGCGCATGGTACACTGCATACCACTCGTTTTTAAAATTGAAAACAGCATGATGGTTGTTTCCGCCGCCTCCGAAAAATGCACCCGGATTTTTCAGGAAGTGCCCTCTATATGTAAAGGGACCCATGGGATTTGAACTGGTCATGTAGCCGATCTCACCTGGGGGTTTATCGGCCGGGTGCGCGCCGCCGAAATTGATGCAATAGGAATAGTAGTATGTTCCGTTATGCTTGTGCAATCCCGAATCTTCAAACATGAAAGGCGCATCAATTGTGGATGCACTTCCCTCAACACTCGTCATATCAGGCCCCAATTTTATGACTCTTGCCGTTTTAGGATTGGCCCATTGTCCCTGCGTTGGATTTGAACCGCCAGGAACGCCTCCCCCGGCATACATGTAACCGGTGCCGTCATCATCTACAAATACAGCCGGATCAAAAAGCCATACAACACCAGACATTCCTGGCGTACTTGGCGTTACGAGCGGTTTTCCGATTGGGTCGGTCCATGGACCAATCGGGCTGTCTGCGGTGAGAACCCCGATACCTCCGCCGCTGTTTGCGAAATAAAGGAAGAATTTATCCTTGCCATTTATTTTTTTAACTGCGATTGACGGTGCCCATGACGCACCTGCCCATTTTGCAATTCCACGGCCTCCATTAGCTCCATTGGCACCTGCTACCGGAATGGCTCCGTGATCTGTCCAGTTCACCATATCCGCTGAAGATATGACGAATACTCTATTCAAATTGGCAAATGAATTATCTTTAATTGTTCCGTTGCTATTATATTCATAATCATCACTTGACATATAAATGTAAACCCTTCCGTTATAGGTCAGCGCAATCGGATCTGCTCCCAAATGATGGTCGATAAGCGGGTTTGAATTCCCTATATGTTTTGCAATTGTACTACTGGTGGCAGCATACGCAGACTTTCCAGATAAGCAGCTCAATAATAAAACTAGAATCCATAAACATACGCTACACTTTTTCCTCATCACTTAACATCCTCCTTTTTCCTTAAAATGGGGGGATTTTCTTTTGGAATTTGATAACAACAGGTCATGAAGTCGCACCACTAAACCCATTGAACGGAGATGCATATTTATCCAAAATATCCCTTTGTCTAACATCCTACCTTATTAAAAAAATTGTGTATAGGATACTTTTGGAGGAATTCGTGTTCGATTCTACAAAGGAACTGGATACATTTATTCATTGATAAGATGAGGCTAACATAGACGGCTGTTACCGACTTCTTCTTTGCTTCCCGTTCACTCGAATCTCGTTGTTTTAGAGCAGATAGGAAATCATGGCTCGAAACTTCTCAATCTATTGAATTCTGCCCGCTTTTTCTGCTGATTCCTGTTTACATTGTTCTCTTCTTTGTAAGACATTTCGTTATCATTCCGCCCTCTTCCCCTTCGACATACTGCATATTTTGTCTATCCTTATGTAAAGAGAGCGGTATACCCGTTTTTTCATGTTTTGTTCATATTTTATTAATTGTTTATTCAACACTGTCCGTTAAAGTAATCCATATCAACAAATATGGCAGCTATTCGCATCTTTTATGAAGGGAGGTCGGTGCCGTTATGCTGAAAGAAAAAATAAAAACATTAGGACGCTTTTGCACCGTAGGCGTCGGCAATACGCTGATAGATTTTGGTGTCTTCTTTCTCCTTACTGCTTGTCATGTCCCTTATCTGTCGGCGCAGATCTGCTCCTATTCGGCAGGTATCATCAACAGCTATGTGTGGAACCGGAATTGGACATTTCGTGTAAAACGTAAGGCTGACGGGAAAGAGATCGTACGCTTTCTCATGATTAATATTGCCGCGTCGGGGATCACCTTTTTGCTGCTTTATTTGTTTCAAAACTGCGGATGCTCGCTTTTGGTGAGTAAGCTCGCCGCCACTATCGGCGGAATGATGATGAATTTTATCGGAAACCGAATCTGGGTATTTGGAGATTCGCTGAAAAATATACAGGATCAGGAGTGAAGATGAATGAGAAAAAAAGTGAGAAAAGCGGTTATTCCCGCAGCGGGTTTAGGAACGAGATTTCTGCCGGCGACAAAGGCGCAGCCTAAAGAAATGCTCCCAATCGTCGACAAACCAGCAATCCAATATATTGTAGAAGAGGCCGTAGAGTCAGGAATTGAAGATATACTGATTATTACAGGGAGAAACAAACGCTCGATTGAAGATCATTTTGACCGATCAGCGGAATTGGAATTTAATCTCCGGGAAAAAGGCAAGACGGAGACACTTGAAGAAATGCAGCAGATCGCCGATTTGGCCAACATTCATTACATCCGCCAGAAAGAACCGCTCGGATTAGGCCATGCGGTACTGTGTGCGGAGCATTTTATCGGAGATGAGCCTTTTGCCGTTCTCTTAGGTGATGATATTATGGTGTCTGAAACACCGGCTCTTCGGCAATTAATGGATGTATATGACGTTTATGGCACAGAGGTTGTCGGTGTACAGTCAGTTCTCCCTGAGGATGTCAGCAAATATGGTATTATTAATACGTCTGGAACTCACGGACATGTGTATGAAGTGAAAGATTTAGTTGAAAAGCCTTCACCTGAAGAAGCGCCTTCCGACATCGCCGTAATGGGACGGTATGTGTTGAATTCTTCGATCTTCCCCGTTTTGAGGTCAATTGGCAGAGGCGCGGGAAATGAAATTCAGCTCACAGATGCGCTTCGTGAGGTTTGCCGTAATGAGCCGATCCATGCTCGGCTGCTGGAAGGAAATCGATATGACATTGGCGATAAGCTGGGCTGTTTTAAAGCGAGCACTGAAATCGGCTTAATGCGTCCCGAAATGAGATCTCAGCTTTTGACCTATTTAGAAGGTGTAATCAAACGGGAAACGAAAGAAATGCTGCGGTAAAAAAATTGTAACCATCTTGCTCGTCAATCAGTCATATAATAGTGAAAAAGATTAGGACAGGTTGTGAAGAATGTGGGCAGTTTGATAAGCGAAATTTTAACATGGCTGACGAACATGGGATATGCGGGTATTGCGATTGGGTTAATGATTGAAATCATTCCGAGTGAGATTGTATTAGCTTATGGCGGCTATATGGTATCGGAAGGCACGATTGGATTTATTGGCGCAATTATTGCGGGTGTTATCGGAGGTACCATTGCCCAGATTTTTATTTACTGGATCGGTCGCTATGGCGGCAGGCCATTTCTGGACAAATACGGGAAGTATCTATTGATTAAAAAGCATCATATCGACATGTCGGAAAACTGGTTTCAAAAGTACGGCGCCGGGGTTGTTTTCTCGGCTCGTTTTATACCGGTTGTCAGACATGCGATATCCATTCCTGCAGGTATTGCCAGAATGCCATTTCTCAAGTTTGTGGTACTGACTGTGCTTGCTATCATTCCATGGTCTATCCTGTTTGTTTATTTAGGCATACAGCTGGGAAGCCAGTGGGATGATGTAGAGAACATAGCGGGTACTTATACAACACCGATTATGATATTGGCTGTTGTCGTGATAGCCCTTTATTTTGTGATTAAGAAACGTACAGCCATATTTAAACGATAGCTAGCGGATATGCATAGGGGTGAATGACGCTCCCCTATGCATATTTGTTTACTTGCGATGCTGATTTGCCAGCTTCAGATTCTCCGCTAAAAATGCGACAAACACTTCATCCCGCACGAGCGATGCGGCATAATTTCTTTTAATGAACCATTCTGCTTCTTCAAACGCTGCGAATGTTTCATCCTGTGTTTCCCCATTAATTTGGATATTCCACTTGTTGTCTAAAGGAAACAGAAAAAATCTCATTTGAGCACGATTTTCATATAATGATCCGTTCGCAGATCCTTTTAGATTATAGATGTTACGGAAAGCATCAGGCCGTACAGGATCAATCCGGAAAGCTTCAGTTACAAACAACTCGTATACTTCATCGGTTATTGAACAGCCGGATGCCTTTGCATGCCCTCCGCCGCCATATCTGCCGGCGATCTCTGACACATCGATGTAATCATGAATGGTGCGCAAACTGACTCGTTTTGATCCCATGCTTAAAATCGCAATGTAATCGAGGTGCGGATTATCTTTCCCTAGCCTGTTTCCCAGTTCTGAATGGTACGATTCAGCGTGAACAATGCCTACACAGTGTTCGTGCACAAAGGTTTGTACCATTTCCCTTTTCTTTCTTCGGAGGTAACGCTCAATTTTTTCGTCTTCTAAATCAAGCAGCTTTTCTTCAAAATCATCGAAGAAAAATTCGTCGTGCGAGGATAGGCGCTGAATCATTTTTGCCTCAAATTCATCAATTGACAGCAAAAAGAAAAGATCATTAAGCCGCTTCGCCTGTTTTTGATCGTACCGCTCCCATTCCCATGTATCGTATTGGCGGACGAGCTCTGTGAATTGGTCTAAGGCATTTGTCGGTTTCATGAATCCATTTTCAACGAGATAGCCATATAAAAGTGACGTCGCGGATGTGAGCCTTCCATCATCGTATTCCACTTGGACAAATCCCCATTCATGCTCATTCAAATGAAGGGCTGTTTTATGATGGTCAATAAGCTTCACTTTGCCCCCTGCATGAACATAATCATTCAATCTCTGTTCGTTTTCTTCATTGACGGCGAGATCGGTGATGAATAATGCATCTTGTCTGTTGCTCTCCTTCATTTTTTCTAAAAAGTACTGCACCTGTGCGTTTAAGCCGTTGACAGAGTTATACCGGACCTCAACGTCTTTTCCGAATGCCAATTTTGCTACGATTCCGCATCCTACTCCGTCCAAGTCGTTATGTGAATATAAATGATACATAATGTAGGCCCCTTTTTATGATAAACTGACAATTGCCGCTAAAGATGCGGCAGCCTTTATTTACTATTCTAAAAAACAAAGCGTTTTATGCAAAGGCGATTAGTTTACATAATATTATTATTGTGAATATATAAAAGAGCGCTTTTGGCGCTCCTAAGTTCTTGCTTTTTTATACCGGATAAACCGGATGCTTTCGATTGGTAAATGTCATTTCCTTTGTCATGTAGGCCTTCAGCCGTTTGGCCAGCTCATCACGCAGCGAATTGGCTGGGATAACAGCATCAATGATCATTTCTGAAGCCAGACGGTAGATATTGATGTCCTCTTTGTATTCCTCCCGTTTGTTGCCGATAAATGCGGCTCTCTCTTCTTTTGGCAGTTCGGCGATTTTTTTAGCGTAGACAGCGTTTACAGCAGCTTCAGGGCCCATAACGGCGATTTGGGCGGTTGGGAGCGCTAGACAGCAGTCCGGTTCAAAGGCAGGCCCTGCCATTGCATACAACCCCGCTCCGTACGCTTTTCGGACAATGACAGAGAGCTTTGGAACAGTTGCCTCCGACATCGCAGAAATCATTTTCGCTCCGTGTCTGATAATCCCCGCCTGTTCCACTTTTGTGCCAATCATAAAACCGGGAATATCCGTTAAGAACAGCAACGGGATATGAAATGCGTCACATAAGGTAATAAACTTAGCCGCTTTGTCTGCTGAATCGTGGAATAAGACGCCGCCTTTAACCTTCGGCTGGTTTGCAACAATGCCGACAGGCTGTCCCTCGATCCGTGCGAAGCCTGTTACTAATTCTGGTGCAAATAAGGCTTTGATCTCAAAAAATGACCCTTCATCAATGATCCGCTCAATCAGCTCATGCATATCAAAAGGTGCGTTTTGGTTTTGGGGAATGACGTCGGCAAGCGGGATGTCGAAGTGTTTTGGCGGGCGTTCCTCATGAATGGGCGCCTTATCTTGAAAATTTGCCGGAAAGTAAGACAAATAAGCCCGCGCCAGATGTATGGCTTCTTCTTCAGTTTCTGCAAGAATATCTCCGCAGCCGGAGATGGAGCAATGCATACGAGCGCCGCCCATTTCTTCGAGAGACACTTTTTCGCCAATGACCATTTCCGCCATCCTTGGCGAGCCTAAATACATGGAGGCGTTACCGTCTACCATAACGACGATATCACAGAAGGCCGGAATATAAGCGCCTCCTGCCGCAGACGGTCCGAAAAGCAAACAGATTTGCGGAATGCGTCCCGATAATTTAACTTGATTATAAAAAATTCTTCCTGCTCCGCGTCTCCCTGGAAAGACATTGATTTGATCGGTGATTCTGGCGCCTGCTGAATCGACTAAATAAATGAGCGGAACGTTTAGTTTTTCGGCAGTTTCTTGAATTCTGATGATTTTTTCAACGGTTTTAGCTCCCCAGGAGCCCGCTTTCACTGTTGAATCATTTGCCATGACGCAAACAGTTTGGCCGCCGATTTTGCCGATCGCCGTCACCACTCCGTCAGCGGGAAGGCCGTCTGACATGCATTCCGCAAAAAAAGCGTCTTCTAGCTCAATGCCATCGTCAAAGAGAAGCGAGAGCCGCTCTCTGACAAAGAGCTTGCCTTTTTCTCGATTGCTTTGGTGATACTTTTCCGCTCCGCCTTTTCGGATTCGTTCGGCCAATTCTGTTCGTTCCTTTTCATAATCCATGAGCATTTCCTCCCTTTTATATTCCCTTGTATACGGCCCGTCTTTTTTCTTGAAACGCCTGAAGTCCTTCTCTCCTGTCTTTTGAAGGAATGGTATGTTCATACGCCTTTTGTTCAATCGCAAGACCTGTAGCGAGATCTGTCTCCAATCCTTTATTGATTGCGAATTTAGCTTGACGGACAGCGATCGGCCCGTTGGCAGAAATGGCTGCAGCCAGTTCCTCTGCTTTTGGCATAAGGTCACAAGGAGCCGTGACATGCTCTACAAGGCCTATCTCTTTTGCTTCATGAGCGGTTACGCGTCTGCCGGTATAAATTAATTCTTTGGCTTTTCCTCTGCCAATCAGCCGAGGCAGTCTTTGGGTCCCTCCAGCGCCTGGGATAATAGCTAACCCTGTTTCCGGAAGTCCCAGCACAGCTGATTCAGATGCAATTCGAAGATCGCATGCCAATGCCAATTCTAGCCCGCCGCCTAATGCGCTGCCGTTTATCGCGGCTATGATTGGCTGCGGCAAGGCTTCAAGGAAAGACGCTGTTCTTTGAATGAGAGATACACTTTCCAGAACCTGATCTTCTTTTAGTTTTATTCGTTCTTTCAGGTCTGCCCCCGCACAGAACGCTTTTTCGCCGGTGCCGGTGAGGATGACGCAGCGAATGTTTGAGTTGAATTCAATTTCTTGAAGAATCATTTGCAGGTTTCTAAGCATTTCTGCTGAAAGAGCATTTGCCGTTTGAGGCCTGTTTAAGGTGATCAACGCAATATGTTCATTTTTCACAGTGAAAAGAATAGATTCTCCCATTGTATGCGTCCTCTCTTATATCAAGATGATTTAAATACTTGTAAATTTCGGCTCGGCAGCTGTTTGCCCATTTTTTCTTCAATCCATTTGGCCGCAGATAGCAGTTTTTCGAGCTTTACATTTGTTTTGATGCCCATCTGTTCAAGCATGTACACGATATCCTCAGTTGCGGCGTTTCCTGATGAACCCGGCGCATATGGACATCCGCCAAGCCCGCCTGCCGAGCCGTCGAATACCGTGATGCCCATTTGGAGCGCTGTGACCATGTTGGCGAGCGCCGTTCCTCTCGTATCATGAAAATGCAGGGCGATTTGTTTCGCGGGGAATCGTGCCAATAGAGCTTCAAGTACAGTTTCAACCTGGGCGGGATTAGCCGCTCCAATCGTATCTCCAAGTGACAGTTCAGAAATCCCAAATTCAAATAGAGCTTCTGAAAGGCGAATGACTTGTTCAACGGGGACAACTTTTTCGTACGGACAGCCGAAAACAGTCGAGAGGTAGGCTCTTGTTGTGAGGTTTGCTTTTTTTGCGTCATTGTTTACTTGTTTGAGTACACGAAGAGTTTCAGAAGTGGATTTATTGATGTTTTTTCTGTTGTGCGTTTCGCTGGCGGACATAAAAACGCAAGCTTCGTTAATGCCTCCTTCAAGCGCATTCTCCAGTCCTTTTTGATTCGGGACAAGCGCCGCGTACGTTACCCCTTTTTCACGGTCAATGCCTTTTGCTACATCAATAGCATCTCGAAGCGCTGGAATCCATTTCGGATGAACGAAGGATGTGATTTCAATATACGAAAGCCCTGTCCGGGAAAGCTGGTTGATCCAGGTTATTTTATCCTTTGTTTCGATCCATGCGGACTCGTTTTGTAAGCCGTCACGCGGGCCGACTTCTTTGATTGTCACTTTTTTAGGATATGACATGGTCTTCCTCCAAATTATTGAGTGGAATCGCTTAGTTCGAGCAGTACGTCGCCTTCATTTACAAAGTCGCCTTCATTTTTTTTAACTTCTTTTACGACTCCGCTTCGATCGGCAACGATCGGGATTTCCATTTTCATCGATTCCAAAATGGCAACCTCCTGGCCTTTTTCAATTTTGTCGCCGGCTTTGACGTGGACTTTCCACAGGTTTCCTGCCATTTGTATGCTAACTGTCATAACAACTGCCTCCTTTATAGGTGTTGTTTCAAAAAGTCAGTCGTAACATCCCCTTCTTTAAATGCCTTTGATGCCGCAGCCTGTATGAGAAGCGGAAGATTTGTTTTGATTCCTTCTACATGGTAGTCGCGAAGCGCTGTCTCCAGTTTTTCAATCGCTTCTGTTCTGGACTGGCCTTTGACGATCATCTTAGCGATCATCGGGTCATAAAAAGGGGTAACAATGCTGTCTTTTGCTACCGCACATTCGTGTCTGACCCCTTTATGGTCAGGGAGTGAGAACGCAGTGATCGTGCCTGGTGACGGGTAGAAGGTCTTGGGGTCTTCCGCGTATATTCTCACCTCTATCGCATGCCCGTTTCGTTTGATGTCTTTTTGAGAGAATGTGAGTGTATGGCCCGCAGCAATTCGCAGTTGCTGCTCAACTAAGTCCAGGCCTGTTATTTCTTCAGTCACGGGGTGTTCAACTTGCAGTCTCGTATTCATTTCGAGGAAGTAAAAATTTTGCTTTTGGTCAACTATAAATTCGATGGTGCCTGCGTTCGTATAGCCGATTGCCTTTGCTGCTATTACTGCCGTTTGCCCAATCTTCATTCTCAGTTCATCGTCTACAAATGGAGACGGCGCTTCTTCAATGACTTTTTGGTGGCGCCTCTGAACTGAGCAATCGCGTTCAAACAGATGTACTGTATGGCCGTGTTGATCGGCTAAAAGCTGAACTTCGATATGGCGTGCATGTTCAATGACTTTTTCTATATACATTGATCCGTCACCGAAAAAATCTGCCGCGCGCTTTTTGTTCCCCTCGTACGCTTTTTTTAATGCTTCTTCATTTTCACCAAGCTGCATTCCGATGCCGCCTCCGCCCGCTGAAGCTTTCAGCATGACAGGATATCCGATTTGACTAGCAGTGCGGCAGGCTGCCTCTATGTCTTCGAGGGGTTCTGAAACGCCGGGCACCACAGGGATACCCGCAGCCTCCATTGCTTTGCGCGCTTCAATTTTGCTGCCCATCTTTGCGATGATATCGGGTGAAGGTCCGATAAACACGATGTTTTCTTGCTTGCAGCGTTCAGCAAATCGGCTGTTTTCTGATAACAATCCATATCCCGGGTGGATCGCGTCGGCATTTGCTTTTTTTGCCGTCTCTATGATTCTCTCTATATTTAAATAACTTTCACTGACTCTTGATTCCCCGATCAAATAAGACTCTGTAGCGGCTTTTGTATGGGGCGCTTCCTTGTCTGCTTCTGAATAAACCGCGACTGTTTTGATGCCTAGACGGCTGCACGTTCGGATAATTCTCATTGCAATTTCTCCGCGGTTGGCGATCAGTACTTTAGTAAACATGATTTCACCTCATTGAGTTGATGATAAGTTGAACATTTCAATGGTTTTTTCTCGCAGTTTATATTTTTGAATTTTACCTGAAGCCGTCATCGGATAGTCGTCTGTAAAAATAACATAACGCGGAATTTTGTGGCGGGCGATTTTTCCTTTGCAATAGGCTTTAAGCTCATCAGATGAAACGCTTTTCCCGTCTTTTAGTTTAATCCAGGCTGCAGCCTCCTCCCCGAATTTGGCGTCAGGCACACCAACGACCTGTACGTCTAAAACAGCGGGATGCCGGTATAAAAATTCTTCAATTTCCCGCGGGTAAATGTTCTCGCCGCCTCTGATGAGCATATCTTTTAATCTTCCGGTGATACGGCAGTACCCGTCTTCATCCATGACAGCAAGATCTCCTGTAAATAGCCATCCGTCATGATTGATTGCTTTTCTGGTCGCTTCTTTGTCTTTATAATAGCCTTTCATGACGTGATAGCCGCGGGTGCATAGCTCTCCCTGCACGCCTCTTTGAACTTCTTGGCATGTCCCGAGCTCTACAATTTTCACTTCAGTATGGGGCAGGGCTCGGCCGGTTGTTTCGACTCTTCTTATGAAGGAATCATTTGCTCTCGTTTGCGTAATGACCGGCGAGGCTTCTGTTTGTCCATAGGCGATCGTAATGTCTTTCATGCCCATCCTTTCAATCACAGCTTTCATTACTTCACTTGGACAAGGAGAGCCGGCCATGATGCCTGTTCGGAGCGTTGATAGATCATATGCATCAAAATCCGGATGATGCAGCTCGGCGATAAACATGGTAGGCACACCATGCAGCGCTGTGCATTTCTCTTTTTCTACCGTTTTAAGAACGGTAACGGGGTCAAATTCTGGAACAGGTATCATGGCTGCCCCGACGGACACACATGCCAAAACCCCGAGCACGCATCCGAAGCAGTGAAAAAACGGAACCGGGATGCACATGCGGTCTTGAGCGGATAAAGCCATACATTCAGCAATATTGGCAGCGTTATTGATGACATTAAAATGGGTCAGCATCACGCCTTTAGGAAACCCTGTTGTTCCTGATGTGTATTGCATGTTAATCACATCGTCTTTATCCAGGCTGTTCATTCTTGCTTCCAGCTCAGCATCTGTCATTGTTTTCGCCAATCTCTCTATATCGTCCCAATGATATAAGCCAGGCAATCGTTTATTGCCAATATAGATCAGTGTTTTTAAAAAGGGATAGCGTTCTGATTTCAGTTGGCCGGGCTTTGCTTCTTGCAGTTCTGGTATCAAACTGTTCACAATGTCTGGATAAGAAGTGCCCCTGTATGAATCCATGATGATAAGCGCTGCGGCATCCGATTGCTTTAACAAGTAATCAAGCTCGTGTGCTTGATAATTGGTATTGACGGTTACGAGCACGGCTCCAATCTTCGCAGTTGCGAACTGGACGGCAAGCCATTCAGGGATATTAGAAGCCCATATGGCGACGTGATCTCCTTTTCCAATCCCCATCCGCATGAGACCTTTAGCGGTTTGACGGCACAGACTGTCAAATTGGGCGTACGTATAGCGGATATTCCGGTCTGGATAAACAACAGCGTCTCGATCGGGATGCGCTTCAGCTGTTTGTTCCAGCAGCCTGCCGATTGTGGAATGGATGAGTTCAGCCATTGATTGTTCCTCCTTTCTTAATGATTAGAAAGCGTTTACATTTTCATTTTAAAAGCTGTCTGGCGATCACGAGGCGCTGAATTTCAGATGTGCCTTCACCAATTTCCATTAATTTTGCATCCCGCAGCATCCGTTCCACCCCGTACTCTTTCATATATCCTGAACCTCCATGGATTTGAATGGCTTGATTGCAAGCTCTAGTCGCCATTTCAGAAGCGAACAGCTTGGCGTACGCCGCTTCTTTTGTAAACGGGCGGTTATGGTCTTTCAGCCAGGCGGCTTTTAACACCATTTGCCGTGCCAGATCAATTTCCATCGCCATGTCAGCAAGCTTAAATTGAATCGCTTGGAAGGAAGAAATCGGCTGTCCAAATTGCTTCCGTTCTTTCGCATATGCCAATGATGCGTCAAGTGCCGCCTGGGCAATGCCAACCGCAAGAGCAGCAATGGAGATTCGCCCGCCGTCCAGCGTATATAGAAATTGTTTAAATCCTTTTGTTGGATCGCCGAGTAAGTTGCCCGCAGGCACTCTTACATCCTCAAGCAAAATTTCTGCTGTATTCGAACCACGGACGCCCATTTTATCGTACGGGCTCGTAATCGTGAGTCCTGGTGTGTCAGTTGGCACAATCAATGCGGAGATGATGTTTTTTCCGTCTTTGGTTTTGCCTGTTACCGCGGTCACAATAACTGTCCGTGCGTAGCTTGCATTTGTAATCCAGCACTTTTCGCCGTTGATTACATACTCGTCACCATTTGAAATCGCTTTTGTTTGAGTGCCCCCCGCATCTGAGCCGGCATTTGGTTCCGTCAGGCCGAATGATCCGAGTGCTGTGCCCGAAGCCAGCGGCGTCAAATGCGTCCGTTTTTGTTCTTCTGTTCCAAAGTAATAGAGAGGGCTGGCGCCTAATGAGACCGCTGCAGCGTAGCTTAATCCAGTACTGCCGCAAGCTTTGCCGACTTCTTCAACCGCTAAGGCATATGAAATCGTATCACCGCCAGATCCACCGTACTCTTCTGGAAATGGAATACCCATCAGCCCAAGTTCACCCATTTTTTTAAATGTTTGGATCGGGAACTCGCCCGTTTGATCTACATGTTCAGCGTGAGGAGCAATTTCTTTTTTCGCAAAATCTTTTACCATTTCACGCACCATTTGTTGTTCTTTTGTCAGCTCAAAATTCACATCGTTTCCTCCTTCACATCTTTGTAACATTTTATTAGGCGAGTTCTATAATCATTCCCTGACAAGAAAAGTCTGAAAATTAAAACTGAATCATTTTTTATGTGATAATATCAGCGGAATGAGCAAATACATGCCGTAGGCGCATACCATCCATATCGCAAACGCAATGACTTGGCCCTTTGATAGAGCCGGGAAGATAAGGGGATGATTCCAAAGGGAAATCGTATCAATCAATAAACCGACCGCTGATCCCCATATGCCCAGCTTGATCACCGTGTCCTGTGATCTTTGATAGAGAAAGAACACAAGGCATAAAACGAGCAGTGCCAGCTTCCAGAAGAAGAAAGTTCAGCAAAAAAGGTTCTTCAGCCGGATCAGTTAATACAGCGTCTCCGAACAGAACAAAAAATAGCGTGGCACCGAACCAGACGAGAAATGAAAACGTAAGGACAAGACCTAATTTTTGAGTAAACATGTTTGATCTCCTTTCGTGTTATGTCATTTTTTCAGTCAGCTTCTCCTAGATCCATTCGAGCTCTTGATAAACATCTTCTGATGGAAAATCACCGGAAACGAGAGACTGTATGGCAAGCCCGTCAATTAAAGCATTCAGCATGATTCCCCATGTCGTTAAAGAAACGCCTTTAATCGGAGATTCGCCCCACAATTGAGTGAGTTCTTCTGTCACACATTGATTTTCAGATTGTAACAGATAACTTAGCTGCTCTTTGATCTGTTTATTTTGAAAGCTTAATACGACAAGTGATAAATATAACCGGTGATAATCACCATTTTCTTTTGTTCGCGATTTTGCTGACAGCAATGCCATTCTCAGCTTTTCACTTGACGGGAGCGAGCTGTTCTTTACGTTCGCCCAGGAGCTGCCGCATACGTGGCGAACGACCTCCATCATAAGATTTTCTTTTGTACGGAAATGATAATAAACCGTTCCTTGGGTGACATTGGCTTGTTTCGCAACTGATTGTAATGTCAGTTGTTCTAAACCGTTTTCTACGATACATGCTTTGGCTGATTGAATGAGTGCTTCTTTGGAAATGATATTTGGTTTTGCCATGGTGCTCCTCCTTAAAAGTTAGTTAGTTCAATAACTGACTTTTTAAATCTTCTATCCGTAGGGTTTTTTTGAAAAAGAAAAGACTTATATGTATTCGTTCTTAAGAATGCCGTACATTTCTAAATCGACAACGCCTTTACCGGACCAATAGGAAGCTTGTCTGACTAACCCTTCTTTCATAAAATTGTTTTTTAAGAGGACGTTTTTTGAATTCTCGTTTGCTGGCATGACTTTAGCTTGAATTCTATTTACATTGACTTTCTCAAATAAAAATGAGACAAGCATGCGGACGGATTCAGTGGCAAAGCCTTTCCCCCAGTATTCTTCAGCCAAGTAGTATCCAATCGTTACCATGTTTACTTTTTGGTTAAAATCCATCGCTTCAATGATTCCCGTCAATGTATTCTCTTGACTCTTTGGGAAAATTCCCCACTTGATTCTGCTTTTTTTGTTGTAATCCCTATCAAAATGGCTAATCATTTTCTCTACTGTTTTTATGTTATGTTTCGGAATGATGCCGCAGTATTCGAATATTTTGTCATGATCGTAGATTGAAAATACATCCTGTGCGTGCATCTCTTTGATTTTACTTAGTACTAGATTCTCAGATTCCAATACTGGGAAATGTCCAAAAACCGCTTCCATATTCATGTGAGTCCCTCCCTTGCTTTTCTTTAACAAATTCAGCGGCTCATCATAAGTATCTTATCTACCAAAATAACTTTTTAAAAAAAGACGACTTAGAAAGCCGTCCTTCTCATTTCTTATTTTATCTTTCCTTTGGAAGCCTTGCTTTCGTTATGGAGCCGGTCTGCTGAAGTGATATAATACGTATATTTCTTGTTTGGGTCTGCCGTCTCATCTAAGAAGGTTTGCTGCTCATTTGTTTTTCTAGCGGTTGCCAGCAATGTTTTGTGCTTTTTCCCTTCGGCTCTGTATATCGCATAATAGGCTGTTTCTTTCGTTTCTTGATTTGATGGGTGGTCTTGTATGTGCAGAAGATTGCCGTTTTTGTCTTCGGTGACCTTCGTAAGCTTCGGTTTATTTGGGGCGGTACTGTCAAGCCAAGGCATTTGCGGAACCAGTGCCGGTTTGCTGTAAAGCTCGATGATGAGCCTGTCTTTGATGCCAAGCGGATTTTTGTTGAGGTCTTTGAGGCTGAAATGCATGCTTCCTTTCACAAGCTCAAGCTGACGGTTCAAGGTGATTTGTCTTACATACTCCTCGGGGTCGGACCATGGCGGATCAAAGTTATTATTGATTTTATAGGCTGCCTGGCCAATATATAAATGAACAGGCCTATTTTTGACTTCATTGCTCCACCAATCAGCCAGTACGTCGTAAGCTGCTGCATTGAAGCCGATGCTCCAATAGATTTGCGGAGCAATATAATCGATGTCGCCTTCTTGGATCCAATGTCTCGTATCTGCATAAAGGTCGTCATAGTTCCTGACGCCTGCTTTGGTATTCGATCCGGTTGGGTCATCTGCCGCGTTTCTCCATACACCAAAGGGACTGATGCCGAATTTGACATATGGCTTTGCAGCTTTAATTGTTTGGTTGATTTGTTTGACAAGCTGGTTCACATTATCCCGCCGCCAGTCATCAATATTGGAAAAAGTGCCTTTTCCGTATTGTTCATACTGTGTTTGATCAGGAAATTCCTGTCCCGCTATTTTATAAGGGTAAAAATAATCATCCATATGAACGGCGTCGATATCATACTGTTTTACCACTTCTTCGATACCTTTGACGATAAAATCTCTCGCTTCAGGAATGCCCGGATGATAATAAAGCTGGTTTCCATAAGCGGCAACCCAGTCTGGATGCTGTCTTGCCGGGTGATCCTTAGACAATTTATTGAGGTCCGTATGATTCATTGTAATGCGGTAAGGATTAAACCATGCGTGAAATTCTAAATTTCGTTTATGGGTTTCTTCAATCATAAATGCAAGCGGATCATAGCCCGGGTCTTTCCCTTGGACACCGGTTAAGTATTCAGACCAAGGTCCGTAAGCGGACGGATAAAAGGCATCTGCCGTCGGTTTAATCTGAACAATAACGGCATTCATCCCCATTTTTTGCACATCGTCCAGCAGTTTGATATACTCCTGCTTTTGCTCTTCCACCGATAAACCTTTTTTTGACGGCCAATCAATGTTCAATACGGAAGCAATCCATACGGCTCTCAGTTCCCTGTCAGGCTGCGCATTGGCCATAAACGGAACGGAGATGACAAACGTTCCAATGATCAAGCTGACAAGGAAACGGACAATCGACTTTTGACAAACCTTCATTCTGTTTCTTCTCCCCCATTACATCACTTTCACTATTCGCTATTACGGTATTCCCGGGCTGTAAAAGGGTGCTTAATCGGATTGAAGAAATCAGGATTTATGTCTATATCACCAGATAAACGAAAAAAGTCCTGAAGCATTTTGTTCCGCTGCTTTAGGACTTTTTATCATTTATCATGGTTTGCAGGCTCTTTAACACATCAATGAGTTTTACGCCGACACCGACAGCTGTTTCAAGAATCGCCTGTGCTCCTGCGATGGCTAAAATAAAGATGACTGGAACTGCAATACGAGGCAAAAAGAGATATCCCAGTCCAATCAAGATTGCACACCAAACGCCGGCACACCAGTAGCAATTGAGCATGTATCCAAAGTTAGAAGCTGGCACGCTTTTTTCGTCTACATGTCCGTTTTGATCAACGATCCTTTTCTTTTTCATAAAAGGTTTTCGGATAAATTCCGTGATTTTATCGAATACAATCAAATGTGTCAGCCTGTAACTGGCTAGAATCAACATGATAAAAGTAAGCAAAGAAAGACGATCCATGACAAGCCTCCAAGAAAAAGGATGATGTTATCATTCCCAAGTGTCTGCTATCCATTCTTAATACAAAAAGAAAGACGGACAGAGAATGGCCCCTGTCCGCTAATCTGCTGCCTCAACTTTATGGTTGAAGTTAAAGCGTTCTTCAACCAGCACCTTATTTTCGCTCAGATTTTGTGCGACTCGTATATGGCAGTTGTTCATGAGGTACAAGCTCACCAAAATGCCGTTCTTCAATACTTTGTATGATAGACCGAATCGTATTCACGTTCTCTTCAATATATTGAGGATCAAATATTGTAACGTGGTCTCCCTTTAATTCATATTCCTGGTAATTGTGAGCGGTTGAGTGCGTCCAACCTCTTTCGGTCATATCGTCGCATAACAAGTGATGAATGTTGGCATTGACGGTGCCGGAATTGATCAGTTGATTATGATATGCAAGATAGCCTCTAATTTTTTCTTTTATTGAAGGAATGGTTAATATCTCTCTATAATAAATCGGAATAATATCCAGATTTAGATGGACGATCTCTTCTACTTCCTTTTCAGATAAATGAGTCAACGAAGTGGTGATTTGAGAGTCCAGCATAATCACATCAGATACGGTGCGTCCTCGCTGCTCCAAGGCTTTGGCCACTTCAAAAGCCAAATTCGATCCTGAAGAATATCCAAGCAAAACAAATGGTCCCTGTTCTTGAATGTCTATCATGCTTTCTGCATACCGGTCAATTATCGGTTTCTCATAGGATGGGTCTTCTGTAAAATCAGCGGCATAGACAACGCAGTCGCCATCAAGCCTGTTCGCCATTTCATTATAAACCAACCCATACCCAATTAATGGAGGGAAACAGAACACAGCGATCGAACCGTTTTGATTCAACTTGACGAATACGTTTTCCGTCTTGGACGGTAAAGCCGCGGCTTGAATAGCCCGTGCCATTGTTTCGATGGTAGAGGCTTCGTAAACGACGTGATAATGCAATTTGATTCCCATAACGGCTTTAATTTGATCAACTAATTGTAATACTTTGAGTGAATGGCCGCCAACGTCAAAGAAGTTATCTTTAATCCCCAGCTCAGAATGAGCCAAAACGTCTTTCCATATCTCAGCCAGCTGCTTTTCAATCAACGTTCGGGGAGCAGCATACTCGGTTCCGGCCAGCATATTTCCATCAGGAGCGGGCAAAGCTTTTCGATCGATTTTGCCATTGGCTGTTAAAGGCATTTCATCTACCCGTACAAAGTAGGCTGGAATCATATAAGCGGGCAGTTTGTCCTGCAATTGCTGCTTGAGCTGGAGCGTTTTTAATGATTCGTCTCCTGTCACATAAGCACACAACTGGTTGGAGCTCTCTTCTTCGACCGCGAGGACGACCGCTTCTTTAACAGATTCCACTTGCAATAAAGCCGCTTCGACCTCGCCGAGTTCAATACGGTAGCCTCGGACTTTCACCTGATGATCGATTCGTCCCAAATACTCCATATGTCCATCCGGCAACCAGCGGGCGGCATCGCCCGTTTTGTACATTTTCTCGCCTGCGGCAAACGGATGTTCAACAAATTTTTCGGCCGTTAAGTCAGGACGGTTCAAATATCCCCTGGCTACTCCGGCTCCGCTAATATACATTTCTCCGGGGACACCGATCGGCACCGGTTTCATACCCGAATCCAGCAGATAAATGTTCATATTGGCCGCAGGTGTACCAATTGGCACCGATTCCTGTCTGTCTTTCTTCGGATCGTAGAGATAAATCATACATCCGACTACAGTTTCCGTTGGCCCGTATTCGTTAAAGATTTCAATTTGATCTTGAAATTGTGCGCTGATGTTTTGTGCCAGCCGTGTACTTAAATTGTCGCCGCCGACAATCATTTTCCGGATCGTGCACTCAGGCGAGATGTTCATTTCTTTCAATAACTGCAAATGAGCCGGGGTCAGCTTGATAATATCAACCCTGGAATCCTCAACAATGGATGAAAGCAAAGTCGTCCTGTCTTTATCTCCGTAGACAATGATGGCATTTCCGCTGATGAGCGGTGTAAAAATAGATGTTACCGTTAAGTCGAAAGCAATGGATGAATATAGCGGAAAGGTCGTTTTCTCACCTTTTACATACATCCTGTCAGCCCACCAAATATAATTTGTTAAGCCTTGATGCTCGATTAATACCCCTTTAGGCTTTCCTGTAGAGCCCGATGTATAGATGACATACGCCAAATCTTTTATATTGCTTATCCGCTCAAGATTAGAGCGCTCTTCGTGATAAGAATTTTCATCATCCAATAGAACGATCGTGCCTTCAAGAGCCAATCGCTGCTGAAGATGGCTCTGTGTCAAGACAATTTCTGTTTTGGAGTCGTCTAATATATACTGTATGCGCTGCTCTGGATAATCCGGATCAATAGGCACGTAGGCGCCGCCGGCTTTTAATACGGCCAGAATTCCCACAACCAGTTCAATGCTGTGGTCGCTGACGATAGCTGCGGTTCGGTCCGGCCTCACTCCCTTGGCCCTTAAGGTTCGTGCCAATTGATTTGCTTGTTCATTTAATTGGCGGTAGGTCAGTTTCTGATCCTCAAAAACAATTGCGACCTGCTCAGGTGTTCGCGCCGCTTGTTCCTCAAACAATTGATAAATTGTTTTTTCCTTTGGATACTCGGTCGCTGTATCGTTACATTTTTCGATAAGGAGCGATCGCTCATCTGCCGAAAGGATATCGAGTTCTTGAACATGCATCGCCGTATCGTTTACCATTTGCTTGATGATTTCCATAAAATGCGCTTGTATCCGTTCAACAGTTGCTTGATCATAAACATTGGCATTGTATACAAAATGCATTTCCATATCTTCAGCCGGCATCACGATGAAATTAAAATCGTAATGAGTATGTTCTTCCAAATGGAAATCACTAATGTCTAAGACGTCGTGATCCCGCTTCATATGCTCCATTTGTTTCTCGACCGGGTAATTCTCAAATACCATAATATGATTGATCAACTGCTGCTTTTGTTCGGTTTGAGCCTGAATTTCATACAATGGAAATGTATCGTATGGTTGAGATGCCAGTGCATGCTCCTGGTTCATTTTCAATACTTGTGCAACTGTCATCTCTGGTTGAGCACAAACACGTATGGGAATGGTATTAATAAATAGGCCTACCATTGATTCAATACCCGGAATGTCTGCCGGCCGGCCGGATACGACAGTGCCGAAAACGACATCCTGAGTACCGTTATATCTTTGCAGCAACAAGCCCCATGCGGTTTGCATCCATGTATTAACGGTGACATGATGTTGGCTTGCGGCTCGTTTGATTTCCTCTGTGAGCTGCTTTCCGAGACGGCACGCAAGCTTTTGTTTTTGATATCCTCTGGCCTGATCGGAAAATGGTTCTTTCAACAAAACAGTTTGCCCTTCATAACCGTCCAAATAATCCCGCCAATAGACTGCAGCTTGCTCGTGATCTTGTTCATCCAGCCATTCGATATATCGTCTGTACGGCGTCACGGCGTCACGCTTCGGTTGCCTACGGTCAATAATCGCATAATAGGTTTCAAACACTTCTTTCGTAATCAGCGGCAAGCACCAGCCATCCATTAAAATATGATGAAAGCTCCAAATCAATCGCGCTTTGTCTTCATCGGTTCGCAGGATCGATACGCGCATTAAAGCATCGCGGGTAAGATTGAATCCCCGCTCCTTATCTTTTCTCGCAAAAGCAGCAATGAACTCGCTGCGTTGATCAACATTCATATTGCGAATATCTTCAACGACAGTTTCAATCGGCTTATGCCGGAACACAATTTGCAAGGGCTGTTCTTTCCATTCGGTATAAAATTGAGTTCGCAGAATGTCATATCTTTTGGCCAGCTGCGACAAACTCATCATAAAAGCCTCGATATCCAAGAGGCCCTTCAAATCAAAACCCGCTTGTTCAAAGTAAGCTCCAGAAGCCGAATCAATTAAACTATGGAACAACATTCCCTTCTGCATAGGGGTTAACGGATATATATTTTCAATTTCGCCAAGATGCTGTGCTTGTTGCACAAATTGATCTAGTTCGTCGATAGATATTTCTTTTAACGAAATATCGCTTGGTGTCAGCTGAACTTGATTCTGGGCCGTACAATGTTCGATGACTTGTCGCAAACTGCTTTTTAACAGATCGGCGCATGTTTCCATTGTTTCTTTATGATATTGTTTACCGCAGTAGCTGATTGCCAGTGACAATTGTCCGTTTGAAATCATGCCGTTAATATCAAGGGCATAGGTGATGGGATGCTTGTCGCTGGCTATTTTTCCGCTGGAGTAAGGTGATACTTCGATACCCCCTTTTTGTAAATCTTGATCAAATTGCCCCAGAAAATTAAAACTAATTTCCGGTTGTCCGGTAAATTCCCGAGCCTCTCGGTGATCGGATAAATACTTGATCAGGCCGTAACCTATTCCTTTTTGGGGAATCTTACGCAAATGTTCTTTCACGGTTTTAATCTGCTGCGAGATATCTTGGTCCGCCTTGATGGGAAGGAATACCGGGTATTGGCTCGTAAACCAGCCCACTGTACGTGAAATATCGAGGTCTGGAATAATAGACTCTCTGCCATGTCCTTCAAGATGAATGAGAATGTCTTCGTGTCCAGTCCAACGATGAATAGCAATTCCCAGCCCGGTCAGCAATAAATCGTTTATTTCAGTCGTATAAGCTCGATGAGCGTTTTTTAATAACCGCTCTGTTTCCTCTGCCGTCCATTGGACGATGATCGTTTCCCGGTCTTCGGCTAGGCCGATTTCCTGCTCGTTATCCTTTGGCAGTTTAGGTGCTGGAATATGTTCATGCTGGAACCAGTATTGATTTTTCATTTCAAACTCCGGACTTCCTGCATAACGTTTCAACTGTTCCGCCCATAACAGGTAGGAATCCGTTTTCTTTGGAAGCTGGATCGCTTCTCCGTTTTGCAGCTGCTCGTAAGCAGCCGCTATATCTTCGATTAATATTCTCCATGAAACGCCATCTATGACCAAATGATGGGCCACAATCAGCAAATGATCTCCATCATGACACTGAAACAATCCCAGTTTTATGAGCGGGCCTTCAGCTAATTGAATGGATTGCTGAATCTCATTGGATAATGTTTCAATCGCTTGGGCAACATTGTTGTCTTCGAGTAACGAGAACACTTCAAGACTGAATAGATCCCCTTCGTCGATCCCCCGATTTCGAGCTTCGTATCCATGTTTTGCAGGAACATAGACCATGCGCAAAGCATCATGATGCTCGACGATATTTCTCATGACTTCCCGAAGCATCGGTACATTCAATCCCTCTTTCCAATAAAGCATGACCGCTTGATTATAGTGGTGCAGATCGGGGTATTGCTGGTCAAAAAACCAATGTTGAATAGGCGTCAGCAAAGCCGGACCTTTGATTTCCCCTTGTTCTGCAACTCGGGTGACCGGTTCTACATAGGGAACAAGTTCAGAGATCGTTGGGTATTTAAACAAGTGTTTGATTTCAAACTTATACCCGGCTTGGTATAATCTTGAGGACACTTGAATCGACTTAATGGAGTCCCCCCCTAATTCGAAGAAATGATCCGAGACTCCGACCCGCTCTAAGCCTAATACTGACTCCCACGTTGCGGCTAGTATTTTTTCCAGTTCTGTCCGCGGAGCTGTATAGTTCATACCTGTGAGATTCTCTCTCGGAGAAGGCAGTGCCCGGCGATCTATTTTTCCATTCAAAGTTAGCGGCATCGCTTTCAGCTGAATGAAATAAGCAGGTATCATATAGGAAGGCAGCTGTCTGGATAGATGTTCCCGAAGCTCGCCTGCCGTTAAAGTATCGTTTGCGGTGTAATAGGCGCACAGGGATGTTTCCCCGTTGATTTCTTGTGCTAGAACGATGGATTCCTGAATTGACGGGATATGGAATAAAGCGGCCTCGACTTCGCCAGTTTCAATCCGATAACCCCGAATTTTCACCTGGTGGTCGATTCGGCCCAAATACTCAATATTTCCATCCGGCAGCCACCTTGCTAAATCTCCCGTCCGGTACATCCGCTCTCCCGCTGAAAACGGGTTATCTACAAATTTCTCCGCCGTCAGCTCTGGGCGGTTCAAATAGCCCCTCGCAAGTCCATCTCCCGCTATGCACAGTTCTCCTGCCACACCAACTGGCTGCATATGTCCGGCCTGTAATATATACAATTGAATGTTTGAAATCGGCTTGCCTATAGGAACCGAGGTATACCTTTTGTCCGCCTTGCATTCAAAGTACGATACATCGATCGTTGCCTCAGTCGGTCCGTACAGGTTGATGATTTGAGCATGGCTCACCGGTGCTATAGTGCGCTGAAACCCGTCCACATGTTTGGGCGTTAAGGCTTCGCCGCTTGCAAACACATATCTTAATGACGCCAGCTTTCGCTTTAGCTTTTCGCCGGGCTTCTGTTCCATTGATTCCAGAAAAGCATGCAGCATCGCTGGTACAAAATGCAATGTGGTGACACCTTTTTGTGCAATTGTATCCAATATCAACTCAGGGTTCTTTTCTCCTCCGTTTGGCAACAATACCACTTTAGAGCCTACGATTGACCACCAGAACAGTTCCCATACCGATACATCAAAAGTGATCGCGGTTTTTTGCAGAATTGCATCCCGTTTATCCAGCGGGTAATTTTCCTGCATCCACACCAGTCGATTAATCACTGAGCGGTGCTCCACCATAACCCCTTTCGGCTTACCTGTTGATCCTGATGTATAGATGACATATGCCAACTGATTCGGGCCGGAAGTCGATTCCAAGTTTGAACCGTCTTCGCTGAAGGTTTGCGGATCTTCCATATCCAGCACTTTCCCCGTAAAAGGCACTTTCTCCCGCAAATGACTTTGCACTAATAGCAACTTCGTATCTGAATCTTCCAATATGTATCGAATCCGTTCCTCAGGATAGCTCGGATCAATCGGCACATACGCACCACCAGCTTTCAAAATCCCAAAGAGCCCTACGATCATTTCCAGGGAGCGTTCGGCCATAATCCCAACCGGCTGATCCGGATGCACACCTTCGGATTGCAGCGTTCGAGCGATCCGATTCGCCTTTTCATTAAGTTCCTTGTACGTCAGCTGGCTTTCCTCGTACACGACAGCCACTTGATCCGGCGTACGATTCGCTTGTTCCTCAAACAATTGATGAATCGTTTTTTCTCGCGGATACTCGGCCGCCGTTTGATTATAGTCCTGAAATGTATTAATTTCCGTGTCAGTCAAAATATGAAGTTGGCTAATGGTGATGTCAGGTTGAAATAGTATGATTGAATAAAGGCGATTTAAATGTTCGATCACTTGCATCATATACTGATGATCATAAGCTTGTTCGTTGTAAGTTACTTTTAAATGAATAGCGTCATTCTTGATGTCAAATTGAAATAATGTATCTGAAGCAGCTGTCTCTTTAAAATGGGTGAGGTGAATTTGATCTAATGATACGATCGCAGGGATCATTGGCAAATGGTTGGAATTGTAGGTTAGATTTAATGGACCGACCATTTTATCAAAAGGAACATCCTGATTTAAGATGGCATCGTTCAGCGTATGTTTGAATTCATTAAATATGGATTTAAACGTACTGTTCTCATTTATGTTTTGTTTGAGCAACATGATTTGATCCAAACGAAGGTCTTCATCGGTTTCGTCTTCGAAGGTTGGGACACCTACAATAATACTCTCTTCCCCTGTATATTTGTGCAAAAGGCACTTGATACCAACCAGGAGAACCAAATAAACGGCCATTGGTGATTGATTCGCCATCGTCATGATGCGCAGGGATACATCGGATCGCAATGAAGTATGAATACTGTTAGAGGTGTTTAAAGCATCGTGCTCTAATGCTGATGAGTCCGACATGTGAAACGAAGGGAATGCAATGGGACGATCTTCCGCGTCGAACATGTTGCTCCAGAACAGTTCCTGTTGTTTAAATTCTGACATTTAAATCCCTCCAGTAAATTTAAATTCTTGCTTCGAAGGCGGCTGACGGCTGTCCCCGCATGATCAACATGATGGAGACAGCTGCTACCGACTGTTTTTAGAAATCTAATTCGATTACGCTTGCAAAGTGTTCCTTTTTGTTTACTTTCTCGCTTAATTGGATCTCTTTTAATGGAATTGATGAGTTTTGTATAACTGCTGATAGGATCATCACGTAATCCTGTGCCAGCGTAGCAATGGTTCTCTTTTTAAATAGCTTCGTACAGTAGTCAAAGCTGCCTTGAATCTCGTGCTGGTTCATCTCGAAGGTCAGCTGCAAATCAAATTTTGCCACTGTATGTGTTTCTTCATAAGGTCTGACGGCAAGAGAATCTATTTCAATATCCGTTTGCTCTGTATTTTGCAGAACAAACATCGTATCGAATAGCGGATTACGGCTTAAATCTCGTTGCACTCCCAGCTTCTCAACCAATTCTTCAAAAGGATACTCTTGATTTTCATAAGCTTTTAGCATTGTTTCTTTGGTTTCTGTTACATAATCTATAAGGTTCTTTTCTCCAGCCGGAGCCGTGCGAATGGCTAATGTATTCACAAACATCCCGATGATATGTTGTAAATCTTCATGCACTCTTCCCGCAACAGGTGTACCAACAACGATATCTTCTTGACCGCTATATTTGGCCAGCAGTATGGTATAGGCTGCGAACAAGATCATATACGTAGTCGATCCCGTCAATTCTTCCAGCTGTTTAACACCTTGGACAACAGACTCGTCGAGAACAAAGTTGTATCGTTTCCCATCAAAGCTTCGAACTTGCGGTCTGGCAAAATCTTTCGGCAACTCAAATGACGGAAGCGCCTCGTGAAATACATCCAGCCAATAGTCTTCCTGCTTCTTCATCCGTTCTTTCTGCGCTGCTTGTTGCTGCCATGCAGTGAAGTCTTTGTATTGAATCCGGAGCGGTGCTAATTCTTTACCGTCATACAATTGAATCAGTTCTTCGACAAAAATGTTCATAGAAGCGCCGTCCGTAACGATATGATGCATGTCAAACATGAAAATATGCTTTTCTTGTTCCAATTCAATAAGTCCAACACGAAGCAATGGGGCCTTGCTTAGATCGAATGTACGTACGAAGGTGCGGAACAGCTCCTCGACCTCCTCAGTCGTTGCCTTGTACCTTTCGATAGTGAACTCCACCTCCGGCTTGACCATCTGCATCGGTTCTCCACGGATCATTTCAAATCCGGTTCGCAGCGATTCATGGCGCTGAATCAGTCTATGGAACGCAGTTTGTAAACGATCCATGTCGATCCTTCCCTCCAGCGTCAAAATCCCCGGCATGTTGTAACTTAGTTCTCCGCCTTCAATTTGTGTGGATAGGTAAACCATCTTTTGTACGGAAGATACAGGATAAACATCCTTCACTTCTACAGCAGGGATATAATCCGGTCCGCAGGTTTCCGAGTTTGCGATGACTT
Organism: Bacillus sp. LR_5; assembly: GCF_042709275.1. NCBI lineage: Bacteria > Bacillati > Bacillota > Bacilli > Caryophanales > Bacillaceae > Bacillus > Bacillus sp. LR_5. Next base: position 32,071 of record NZ_JAVAXX010000013.1, read on the forward strand.
TTGCTATTTCCTCAATGGTCGGCCCTTGAAACACTTCTCTTAACGAAATCGTTTTGTTGAGTTGCTTATGGATTTTGCCAACGAGCGTCATCCCTCTTAACGAATGCCCGCCCAGATCGAAAAAGTTATCTTTCACGCCTACTTGTTCTACCTTCAATACTTCTTTCCAGATGAGAACTAACTGTTCTTCCAGTCTCGTTCTTGGAGCAACATAGTCAATCCCGGTTTGCATGCCTGCTACGGGCAGCGGCAATGCACTGCGATTCACCTTTCCATTTGATGTTAACGGCATTTGCTCCAGCTGCATCAGGTATGAAGGTATCATGTAGCCAGGTATTTGCTGAGCAAGCTTTTCTTTGAGTTGACTGATTGGCAGTGCTTGCTCCGCTACAAAATAGGCATACAAATCGCTTTGCCCTTCTGCGTTTTCTCTGGCCAGAACAACTGCTTCCTGTACATGCTCAATGTTGAGAAGAGCTGCCTCGACCTCGTTTAGTTCGATACGGTAACCACGAATTTTGACTTGATGGTCCATTCTTCCCACATATTCAATGTTGCCATCAGGAAGGTAGCGGGCAAGATCACCAGTTTTATACATCCGTTTATTTGCCTCATAGGGATGCGGAACAAATTTTTCGCGTGTTAAGGATTCCCGGTTATGATAACCTCTTGCCAAACTGACCCCCGCAATACAAAGCTCACCAACGATACCAATAGGCTGTAGCGTCCCGGCTTCATTCAGGATTAAAATGTCTGTATTCGAAATCGGTTTACCGATTGGCGGCATCTCCTGATGAATTACCGGATCGATGGTACACATGGTCACGACATGCGTTTCTGATGGACCGTAATGATTATGCAGCGTAACTTGGTGACGCATCAGCATTTCACGTAGCGTATTCGTCATAATAAGCTGCTCTCCCGCTGTGATAATATGATCCACACATTCGGCAAACGGTTCAAAATATTGTTTCTCCGATGCAAGGAGCTTGAGGAACGCAGTCGGGAGAAATGCCGTTTGTATCCTGTGTGTCTTGACAAATTCGTTGAGCTCACGAATCTCCCGTTTTGCCTCGTTGTCGATAATATAGAGTGTCCCTCCGCTTAAGAGCGTGGAGAAAATCTCTTGATAGCAAACATCGAAACTCATTGCGGCAAATTGCAGCACTCTGTTAAAGCGCAGCTGTGTATATTCCCGCTCATAAGCGAGTAAATTCAACATGGTTTTATGCTCTAATTGAACCCCTTTAGGTTTTCCGGTAGTACCTGATGTGTAAATGACATAGAATAAATGATTTTCCGCATAGGAAAGGTTAAGATTGCTTGCATCACCCTGATATACCAATGGATCGTCAAGCAGAACTACAGATCCTTCGAAGGAAGGAGGAACGGTATGCCCTACACAAGTCACAAGTACATCGGCGCCGCTGTCTTCCATTAAATAAGCACGCCGTTCATCAGGGAGTTCCGGGTCTATAGGAAGAAATGCCCCACCGGCCTTTAATATCGCTAATATTCCGATCATCATATTTGCCGAGCGCTCCGTGAGAATGGCAACCACCCGATCGGCACCTACGCCTTGATTCCGAAGCACACGCGCCAGTTGGTTGGAGCGTTCATTCAACTGACGATAGGTAAAGGTTTGATTTTCAAACAAAATGGCGACACGATCAGGAGTATCCTCAGCCTGCTGCTCGAATTGTTGATGTATTGTTGTTGGCATACGTTCATCGATTACTGCAGTATCATTAAAAAGATTCCAAATTTCATTCTTTTCTCGCGGTCTCATCATCTCCAAAGAAGCGAGCCTTGCCTCAGGATGTTCGATGATCGCATCGATCAGCTGCACAAAATGCCGCATCATGCGTACTACCGTTTCCGGTTTGAACAGTGTCGTCAGGTATTCCATTGTGCAATGAATGTGTGTCTCTTCTTCTACAGCCGTTAAGGTTAAATCAAATTTAGCCATCGTATGCTTGCTAGGATAAGGTTTAAACGTCAAACCATCCATCCCTAATTGTTCTTGCTCTGTGTTTTGCAACACAAACATCGTGTCGAACAATGGATTACGGCTTAAATCCCTGGCGATGTTCAGCTGGTCGACGAGCGCTTCAAACGGATAATCTTGATGCTCATAAGCTTTTAATGCATTTTCCTTCACTTCAGCGAGGTACTGAGAGAATGTCTTCTCTTTGGCAGGATAATTTCGCATCGCCAGTGTGTTGACGAACATCCCGATGATGGAATCCAAATCCGCATGCGGTCTTCCTGCTATGGGACTCCCCACAACAATGTCTTCCTGGCCGCTGTATTTGGAGAGCAATAAGGTGTAGGACGCCAGCAGCACCATATATAAAGTGGATTCGGTTTTGAGTGCCAGTTGTTTTAATCCCTCGCTTCTTTTCTCATCAATCGTAAAGTGCAGCGTCGCCCCGGTAAAATCCCGTGTGGAAGGCCGTATATAATCGGTTGGCAAATGAAGGACAGGGATATCGCCACTGTACAGCTCCAACCAATAGTCTTCTTGCTTTTGGATTTGTTCTAATCGCGCTTCTCCGGTTTGCCATACTGAGTAGTCTTTGTATTGGATTCGCAGGGGCGGTAATTCCGCTCCTTGGTATGCTCTTACAAATTCTTTGATCAGTACATTCATGGATGTTCCGTCCGAGATAATATGATGCATATCAAACATCAGTATTGCCTGATTGGGTTGAAGCTCAATCAGCCCGACACGAAGCAGCGGAGGCTCCTCCAGTTGAAATGCACGAACAAATTGACTGATACAATGATCGATTTCATCTTCCTTGGCATAATACGACTCTACTGCAAATTCAACGTGATCCAAGACGTACTGAACAGGTTCTCCGTCCACCATTTTGAAGCCGGTGCGTAAAGATTCATGGCGATGAATCAATTTGGCAAAGGCCTGCTGCAGCTTATCCCGATCCAGCTCACCTTTGACAGTCATCAGGCCCAGCATGTTGTAACTCAGCTCTCCGCCTTCCAAATGGTTGAGAATATAAAGTCTTTTTTGTGCAGAAGAAACTGGGTAATAAGGCCTCTTTTCAATTAGAGGAATAGAAGCATACCCGGTTTCCTCCATCGTCATGATTGCCTGTGCGAGCTGTTCAATTGTTGGGAACTGGAATATGTTTCGCAATGGAATTTGAACATGCAATTGCTTTTGAATTTTTGAAATGAGCGTCGTCGCTCGCAGGGAGTGTCCACCGATATCAAAAAAGTTATCTCGAATCCCCACCTGTTCTAAACCGAGAACATCCTGCCAAATCCTTGCGAGCTTCATTTCTGTTGAATTTCGAGGCGGCACATATTCCGAGCCCCCATATCGCTTTCCATCCGGTTCTGGTAATAAGTTGCGATTCAGCTTTCCGTTTGGCGTTAATGGCATTTGATCCATTTGCACAAAATAAGCCGGAATCATATATCCTGGTAAATGCTGGGTGAGGCAATCCCGAAGCTGACTCGTCGGGAATGGCTTGTTCGCTACATAGTACCCGCATATATAATGCTCGCCATCTGCATCTTCAAGGACAGAAGCGACGGCTTCTTGAATCTCAGGAATGTTCAACATTATCGATTCAATTTCACCGAGTTCAATCCTAAAACCATGAATTTTCACCTGATGATCGACGCGCCCAATAAATTCTATATTGCCGTCCGGCAAAAGACGGGCCAGATCTCCGGTTCTATACATTCGACCCGAAGGAACAAACGGATCGTTAACGAATTTTTCATTCGTTAATTCCGGCAAGTTCAAATATCCGCGCCCCACGCTATCCCCAGCAATGTACAACTCGCCTTGAACGCCCACTGGCTGTAATCGCTGCTGCGAATCGAGAATGTACATGCGATTGTTGCCCAGCGGCTTGCCTATAGGGACATGAACTTGACTGCGAGTCCAAGCGTCCGCAGAAACTTTGATGTTGAACAAGGAAGCATCGACACAAGTTTCGGTTGGTCCATATACATTTGTGATGGCAGGTACTGCGCTATCAGCGCCAAATAAGTGCATGAACTTGGTTACCGTCGTTTTCGGAAGTGCCTCTCCTCCGATTAACAGATGACGAAGCGGTACTCCTTCCCTATCATCTGCAGCTACCAGCAGCTTCAAATGGGCGGGCGTCCCGTCGGTTACGTCAATGTGATGCTGTCGATAGTATTGGCATAAGGCCTCGCCATCAGACACAGCCTCTTTGGGAACGATAAACAAGGTATGTCCTAACAACAAGGAAGCATACATTTGCTGGACCGAAGCATCAAAATAATATGGAGCGAGCATGGCCACATGCAAAACCCCATCATAAGCGGAGTAAACCTCATTACGCAGTCCTTCGATGAGATGAATCACCTGGCGATGTTCAATCAACGTGCCTTTCGGCGTACCTGTCGTGCCAGAAGTGTAAATGCAATAGGCCAGTTGATCGAACTGGCATGGCACCGCCAGATTGATATCTGTTTCATGGTAGGCTTGTTCCTCTTTCATATTGATACATGTTCCGGAAAAGTTGAGTTTTTCAGGCAGTTCGCCGTGTGTAAGCAATACGTTAATGCCTGAGTCCCTTGCGATATAATGAATTCGTTCTACAGGAGAATCAGGGTCTATTGGCAAATACGCCCCGCCCGCTTTTAAAATCCCGAAGATCCCTACAATCATCTCCAGAGAACGTTCAGCCATAATGCCGACGAGTTGACCCGCTTGTATTCCTTCGACTCGCAAGGCTTGCGCAAGCTGATTGGCTCGTTTGTTCAGTTCGCCATAGGTTAACGATTCTCCCTCGAATACAACTGCTGCACGATTTGGCGTACGGAGCGCTTGTTCCTCGAATCGCTCATGAATTGTTTGTTCGCGTGAGTAGCGCATTTCTCTAGTCTGAAAACGGCTGAGCAGCTGTTCCTTCTCTTGCTGAGTCAAAAGCTCCAATTCTTCTATTTTGATGTTTGGGTGCTCTAATACCTGATGCATTAGCTGTTCAAAATGCCCGCTAATCCGCTTCACTTCTGATTGTTCATATACGTTTTGGTTATAGCCAAAATGAACGTTCAGTTGTTCGCCAGGAATGACAACCATATTAAAATCGTAATGTGAATGCTCTTCCATATGAAAATTCATAATGTTTAGCTCTGCAGCATCATGGCCTTGCTCCACCTGTTGTCCTATCGGATAGTTTTCAAAGATCAGAATATGATCAATTAAGTTTTGCTTTTGCTCCGTTTGTGCCTGAATTTCATATAACGGATAGGTATCGTATGCTTGCGAAGCCAGTGCCTTGTCTTGAACCATTTTCATCGCTTCAACGAAAGAGCTGCCCTTATCACAGCAGATTCGAACTGGAATTGTATTAATGAACAGACCGATCATTTGTTCCACTTCAGAGATTTCTGCCGGCCTTCCCGACACGACACTGCCAAAGACAACGTCTTCGGTCCCACTATATTTCTGTAATAAAATTCCCCAAAGTGTTTGAATCAACGTATTTACCGTGACATGATGCTGGTTTGCGATCCGCTGCAATTGTCTTGTTTGTTTTTGATCGAATCGGCTGATCTCATTGGCATAAGCATACGCTTTTCGTTCATGCTGCGGTCTTTTGTGAAGAATACGGTTTTCACCTTTGTAGTCTTCAAGATACTTACTCCAGTACCGTTTGGCCGCATTTTGATCCTGCTGATCAAGCCATTCGATATATTTACTGTAAGGATCAGTATACGCAAGGTCTGTTTCCCTGCCCTCTTGCAAACCGATATAGTGTTCAAATACTTCCTTCGTAATAAGAGGCAGGCACCAGCCGTCCATAACAATATGATGGAAACTCCAAATCAAATGATACTTGCGCTCTTCGATACGGAAAATCGCGATGCGCATCAATGGATCCCTAGCCAAGTCAAATCCTTTCGCTTTATCCTCACTTTGGTAGGATGCGATTTTATCCTTACACCGGTTCTCATCTATGTCACGTAAATCTGTAAAATGAACTTTCATTCTTTGTGTCTTATAGACAATTTGTAAGGGGATATCATTCCAGCCGCTATAAAAACGGGTTCGCAGCACGGCATACTTAGCAAATAAATGATCCAAGCTTGCTTCAAACCTGTCGATCTTTAATTCTCCCTGTAAATCAAATGATGCTTGTTCGAAATAAGAATTTGAATCCTCATCCAGCAAGCTGTGAAACAGCATCCCCTTCTGCATCGGAGTTAACGGATACACATTCTCGATCTCGCCTGAATTCGGCAGTTGGATCAAAAGCTGGTCTAATTCGTCAATGGTCATGCCTTTTAACAAAATATCGCTTGGCGTCAGTTCCGTTTGTTCTTTATGAACACAATGCTCAATGACTGTTCGAAGGTTGTTTTGAATAACTGCCGATAACTGGTCGATCGTTTCTTTTGCGTATTGTTTGGTGCTGTAGCTAATCGTCACCATCAATCGATCATTGACAATCATCCCGTTCATATTCAATACGTATGGTCTGATTTGATTTCCGCTCGAGTCTGAACCGCAGGAGTAGGAAGATAATTGAACCGCATGATTTTGAAAATCTTGATCAAACTGCCCCAGGTAATTAAAACTGATCTCTGGAGTCATTTTCGCTGGGAGTGGCGCTGTTGATCCGCTTAAATACCTTAGTACTCCATAGCCGATCCCTTTATGCGGGATTTGGCGCAGCTCTTCTTTGGCCGTCTTGATGTAATAAGATATTTCTTTGCCTGGTTCTATGTGAAGCACAACCGGAAACAGACTTGTAAACCAGCCCACCGTGCGAGAGATATCCATATCCGGGATCACTTCTTCTCTTCCGTGTCCTTCTAAATGAAATGCAATCTGTTCAAGTCCTGACCAATGTGATATGGAAAGTCCTAAGGAGCTTAACAGAAGATCGTTTATTTCAGTGTTATAAGCGCGATTCGCTTGTTTTAATAATTGCTCCGTCTCTTCTTTGGTCCATTCCACAGTTACTGTTTCACTGTCTTTTGAATACGTATGCGATTCCTGAAAATCTTTAGGCAACGGTTTCACATCGGTTTGTTCTATCCGTGCCCAATACTCTTGTTCTTGCTTTATGGCATCACTTTGCGCATATGCCGAGAGCTTTTCGGCCCATAGCCGGAAAGAGTCTGTTTTGTACGGCAATTGAATGTCTTGCCCGTTCTCGGCTTGCTTGTAGCTGCTAACGATATCCTCCATTAAAATGCGCCAGGAAATCCCATCTACAATTAAATGATGGATTGCAATGAGCAAATGATCCCCATCCGCACATTGAAACAATCCTGCTTTCATCAATGGCCCATCGCTTAACTGCATGCTGCTCTGTATCTGGTTAGCCTTGGCTTCAATGGCCGGACCTGGGTCGGCTTCTGCTTTTAGATTGATGACGTCAAGATGATATAGCTCGCTTTGAGCGATCTCTGCATTCCAGGCCTTGTATCCGTGTTCTGTCGCATGGAACGTCATGCGGAGCGCATCGTGATGCTCTCCAAGCTTTTGCAGCGTTTGGCGAAGCGGCGATTCCTGAAAGCCTTGCGGCGCATACAGCATGACAGCTTGATTATAATAATGCGGATCTGTCGTTGTTTGCTCAAAGAACCAATGCTGGATTGGAGTCAGGCTTACCTTTCCTTTGACTTCATCTTGATCGGGAATGCGCACGTTCTGCTCGATATGCGGACTCAATTCTGCAATCGTCGCATATTGAAACAAGTGTTTGATTTCCATTTTGTATCCCAGTTGATTTAGTCTGGAAGACACTTGAATCGACTTAATGGAATCCCCGCCAAGATCAAAGAAATTATCCAGAATGCCAATCTTTTCAGCGCCTAATACTGACTCCCAAGTCGAAACTAATAGTTGTTCCACCTGAGTGCGAGGAGGCTTATATGCTACTCTGTCCTGCAGCTGTAAATCAGGGGCCGGCAGCTCTTTTCGGTTTATTTTTCCATTCGGCGTTAAAGGCATTTTCTCCAGTTCGGTAAAATAGGCTGGAATCATATAGCCAGGCAGGGATTGAGACAATTGCTCCCGGATCTGGGATACCGTTATGGATTGGCCGCTCACGTAATACCCACACAGCTGCTTCAATCCATGTGCATCTTCTCTGGCTATGACAACGGCTTCTTTGATCTCTTCTGCTTGAAGCATCGCTGTTTCAATCTCGCCTAATTCGATGCGATAGCCTCTGATTTTGACTTGCTCATCCATTCGTCCCAAGTATTCAATGTTCCCATCCGGGAGCCACTTCGCCAAATCCCCGGTCTTGTACATTCTGGCTCCGGTTACAAACGGGTTTTTAACAAATTTCTCAGCTGTTAATTCCGGCCGGTTCAAATATCCTCTGGAAACGCCGGCTCCACTTATATATATTTCTCCAGGTACGCCGATCGGCACCGGTTTCATATCCTCGTCCAACACATAAATGCTCATGTTGGCCGCTGCTGTTCCGATTGGCACCGATTCTCGCAAGTCTTTGACTGCATCGTAACGATAAAGCATGCATCCCACAACAGTTTCCGTCGGCCCATATTCATTGCATATTTCAATTTGGCCGTCGAATTGCTCATGAATGCTTTGGGCTAACTGAGTGCTGAGATTCTCTCCTCCTACGATCATTTTTCGGATCGCTGTCTTATTGGCGATATTCATTGCTTTCAATACGTGCAAATGAGCCGGGGTCAATTTAATGATATCCACCCTTTGGTCCTGCACAATCGATGAAAGCAAAGCAGTTTTGTCCTCTCCGTCATAGACAATAATCGTATTGCCTGTGACCAAAGGTGTAAAAATAGAAGTTACTGTTAAATCAAAAGAGATGGACGAGTATAATGGGAAATTGGTTTTCTCTCTCTTCACATAGACCTCTTTCGCCCACCAAATATAATTGCTCAATCCCCGGTGCTCGATTAATACGCCTTTAGGCTTGCCTGTGGAACCAGACGTGTAGATCACATAAGCCAAATGGTTCGCATTGCTGAGCGGTTCAAGGTTAGAGGCTTCTTCGTGATAGGCGCTTTCCTCATCCAATAAAATCACGACGCCTTCATAGGTAATCTGCTGTAGGATGTCACGCGGCATCAAGATGATTCCGGCTTTTGAATCTTCCAAAATGTACTGAATTCGGTCTTGCGGATATTCTGGATCTATTGGGACGTAGGCGCCCCCGGCTTTTAGAATGGCAAGTATCCCAGTCACCAATTCGATGCTGTTCCTGCTGATGATGGCCACAGGTTGGTCCGCTTGCACACCCCTAGCTCTCAATGTTCGTGCCAGCCGGTTTGCTCGCTCATTGAGCTGATGGTAAGTAATCTGCTTGTCCTCATCAATAACAGCAGCTTGATCTGGTGTTTGCTGCGACTGCGCTTCAAACCATTGATAAACCGTTGTCTGCGGATATGGCGCGGCTGTATCATTCAGGGTCTGAAGAAGCTGTCTTTTTTCGCCTTCCGTCAACAATTCCAATTGTTCCACCCGGATATCCGCATCAGCAACGACTTGATGCAAAATTTGCAAGAGGTGTCCGCGAACCCGCTCCATGCTTTCGCGATCATACACCTTAGCGTTATATTCAAAATTAATATTGATTACATCACCCGGTATAACAGTTAAATTTAAATGGTAGTTGGTTTGCTCTTCCATTTTAACGTTTGAAATTGCGATAGGCGATTCGTTATGTTGACCGATACTTTCCATGTACTGATCTACAGGGTAGTTTTCAAATATCATTAAATGTGTAATTAAATTTTGTTTTTGGGTCGTAAGAGCTTGTATATCGTACAACGGATACGTCTCATACTTTTGAGAGGCTACTGCCCTTTCCTGCGTCCGTTTCATGAGCTCAGCAAAAGTGGTTCCAGCTTCACATTGGATTCGCACAGGAATGGTGTTAATGAATAAGCCAATCATGGTTTCCACGTTTGGAATCGCCGAAGGCCTTCCGGATACAACACTTCCAAAAACAACGTCACGGCTTTGATTGTATTTCTGCAGCAAAATCCCCCACGCCGTTTGCAGCAGTGTGTTCAGTGTGACATGGTGCTTGCTGGCCGTTTGCTTCATTTTCAAAGTGAGATCGGTGTCGATGGCACATGACACTTTCTCCGGAAAATAATGCTCATCCTCTGCTTGGTGACTGTCCTTGAGAAGGACGGTTTGTTCTTCATACCCTTCCAAATATTGATCCCAATAACGCTTGGCCTCTTCTTCATCTTGACGATCAAGCCATTCAATATATTGACTATATGGTGTAATCGCTGATTGTTCGGGCTGCTTTTGCTGGAGCAAAGCAAAGTAATGATCAAATATTTCTTTCGTGATAAGCGGCAAGCACCATCCGTCCATCAAGATATGATGAAAACTCCATATAAAGCGATATGTCGTATCATCCGTGCGAAGGACAATTACGCGCATTAACACGTCTTTCGCTAAGTCGAACCCCCGAAGCTTATCTTCTTTGGCGTATGCACAAATCCGGTCATCTTGCTGCGCTTGATCCATCTCACGCAAATCGATGAATTGGAAACCAATCTTTTTCGTTTTACATATGATTTGCAGCGGCTGATCTTTCCCTTTGAGAAAGTTCGTGCGGAAAATTTCATATCGTTTTGTTAAATCATCCAAGCTTTTTGAAAATGAATCGATATCCAAATCTCCATGCAAATCAAACGTCGTTTGCTGAAAATAGGCGCCGGAACTTGAGTCAAACAAGCTGTGAAACAGCATGCCCTTTTGCATCGGCGTTAACGGATATATATTTTCCACTTCGCCTAATTCACGCGTTTGGTCCAAAAGCTCTTCCAATTCGTCTATTTTGATATCCTTTAACAAAACATCACTTGGCGTCAGTGACGTCTGCTGCTGGCTTACGCAATGCACAATGATTTCTTGCAGACTTTCTTTTATATTTCGGGCAAATTGCTCCATGGTCGATCTTTCATATTGCTTATGGCTATAGCTGAGTGTCAGCGATAATTTCCCCTCTGCAATCATGCCATTCAAATCAAGTACGGCCGTTCTCGGCTGGTTTTCATTCATCGATACACCTGTCGAATAAGGAGATACCTGTAAAGCATGCTGCTGCAGGTCTTGGTCAAACTGCCCTAAGTAATTAAACCGAATTTCGGGATGAAGCTGCAGGCTGTCAGCTTCCGCACGGCCGGATAAATATTGAATGACACTATAATTCATTCCTTTATTGGGAACCAGGCGCAGCCCTTCTTTCACAGTCTTAATGCGCTGCGACAGCTCTTTTCCTGCTTCCATCTTCAGTACGACAGGGTACTGGCTCGTAAACCATCCTACCGTGCGAGTGATATCCACATCTGGAATAACCGGTTCTCTTCCGTGACCCTCTAAGTTCACGACAACTTCCTCCATGCCTGTCCATCTGTGAACGGCCAGCCCTAGCGAAGTCAGCAAAAGATCATTAATTTCTGTGTTATAAGCGCGATTCGCTTGTTTTAATAATTGCTGTGTTTCTTCTCTTGTCCATTGAATCGTTACGTCATCGCTGTCTTTCAATAATGAATCTTCAACAGCGTTATCCTTAGGCAATGGTTCCAGCTCTAACCTTGTAAGCTCGTTCCAATAGGCAAGCTCTCGCTCCATATCGGTTTCCTGTGCATACTTGGACAATTGCTCCGCCCAGAATGGAAACGAGTCTGTTTTTTGCGGAAGCCGAACCATTTGCCCGCGCTCCGCCTGCTCATAGCCGCTTGCGAAATCCTCAAGTAAAATGCGCCAGGATACCCCGTCAATAACTAAGTGATGAATCGCAATAAGCAAATGATCTCCGTCTGCACATTTGAACAAACCAAGCTTCATCAAAGGTCCTTGGCTCAATTCCATACTGCTTTGAATCTGATTTGCTTTATTGGCAACAGCATGAGCCGGATCGGCATCCTCTTTACAATTCATCACTTCCAGCTCGTACAATTTACTTTCTTCTGTGCCCGCAATTCGAGCAGCATATCCGTTCGGCGATTCTTCAAAAACCATCCGCAATGCATCGTGATGCACAGCAATACTTTCTATCGCTCGGCGAAGCGGAGTCTCTTTAAATCCTTGCGCTGAATATAACATTACGGCCTGATTATAATGGTTCGCATGAGGCATATTTTGTTCAAAAAACCAATGCTGAATCGGGGTCAGGCTTGTCCTTCCCTTCACTTCTCCTTGATCCGCCATTCTGCTAACCGGCTCTACAAATGGGCTTAGCTCCGCAATGGTGGGATATTTAAACAAGTGTTTCATGTCAATCTTGTATCCGGATTGATACAATCTTGAAGAAACCTGAATTGATTTAATCGAATCTCCGCCAAAATCAAAGAAATTATCTAGAATTCCTATACGCTGAGTGCCTAGTACCTCCTGCCAAATGGACGCCAGCAGTTCTTCTATTGAGTTTTGCGGTGCTATGTATTCATTTTCCATCCGCGTTTTTTCATCAGCAACAGGTAAAGCTTTCAGATCGATTTTTCCATTAGAAGTGAGTGGTATTCGTTCTAAATGGATAAAGTAAGAAGGAATCATATAATCCGGCAGCTCTCGTGATAATATCTCTCTGAACTGCCCTGTACTCAAAGATGGTTCTCCAACATAATAGGCATACAATTGCTTGGTTCCGTCTTGACCCTCTCGCGCAACGACTGCCGTCTCACGAACCTCTTCCAGGTTGGATAGGGCCGCCTCCACCTCGCCAAGCTCGATACGGTAGCCGCGGATTTTCACTTGATGGTCGATTCGTCCCAAATATTCGATTCTTCCATCGGGCAGCCATCTAGCAAGATCCCCCGTTTTATACATCTTGCGGCCGGGGATAAGCAAATGGTCAACAAATTTTTCTTCAGTTAAATCAGGTTGATTAAGGTAGCCGCGGGCCACTCCAGATCCTCCGACATACAGTTCTCCGGGTACGCCTATCGGCTGGATTTGGCGGTGTGCTCCTAAAATATAGGCTTGGTGATTGGCCACCGGCTTGCCAATTGTGATCTGTTCATCAGCAGAATAAACAGGTTGAAACGTAGAAACCACGCTATTTTCCGTAGGGCCGTATTCATTATTGATGCGAATCTGAGGCTGCAGAGAAAACAGCCGCTCTACCGTGTCGGGTTCAAGTTTCTCTCCGCCTACAACGACATGTTGAACATGAAAGAAGTCCTCTGCGCTCATCTGTTCGGTCATTGCTTGTAACAGCCGGGGAGAAGTCGAGAAATGGGTAATCCTCTCCTGCTTCAGAACGTTTTGTATTGCAAAAAGATCTTTGTTGTCTTCATTAGGCAAAAGATACAAAGCAGCGCCAGAGATTAGCGGACCGAAGAAATTTAAAATAAACGCATCGAAAACATAGGGATACAAAACAAGGACGCGATCCTCTGCAGAATGCTTAAAAAACGCCTTTTTCCACTGAAGCGAATTCACAATCCCGCCGTGTTCGACCATAACCCCTTTCGGCTTCCCTGTTGTGCCTGAGGTATAGATGACATAGGCCAAATGGCTGTGTTCTGCAATCGGCAATAACAGTGAGCAATCAGCATGGTAAGATGTTTCGTCATTCAGATCGATCATCGGGCCGTCAAAGACAAGGCTGTTTTTGAAATGCCGCTGAACAACAAGTACATCTGCATTCGCATCATTCAGCACATATTGAAGCCGCTCTTCCGGATATTCAGGGTCAAGAGGCACATAAGCGCCCCCTGCCTTCCAAATGGCCATGATGGACACGATCATTTCTAATGAACGCTCTGACATGATGGCGACCAATGTATCGGCTTGAACACCGTAGTTTCGCAACGTTCTTGCCAAACGATTAGATTTCTCATTCAATTCTCTGAATGTCATATGGTTGTTATCGAACTTAACAGCTACATAATCAGGCGTTCTTTCCGCCTGCTCTTCAAATAATTGACTTACAGTCTTGTTTCCAGGATAATCTGCGGCGGTGTCATTAAAGTCAAACAAAATTTCCTGTTTGACCGCTTCGGGTATGACTTGTGCTGTATGGATTGCAGCTTGGGGCTGGAACAAGATCACGGACAGCAGCTGATCGAGATGGGACACGATTTGGTCCATATAGTCCTCATCATAAAGATTTCCGTTATAAATAAGTTTCAAATGAATCTCGCTATTCTCCAAGTCAAAATGAAACAACGTATCAGTTGCAATGTCTTCCTTAAATTGCAAGGAATGAATTTCATTGAGCGAAACAACGGTATGAATTAACGGGATGTTCTCATTGTCGTATTGCACATTTACATGCTGGACGATTTTTCGAAAAGGCAGGTTTTGATTTTTTAGCGAATTATTAACCGCTTTTTTTAGTTGTTCGAACACAGTTTTAAATGTACTTTGGCAGCTAAGCGTATTTTTCAATAGGACAATGGTATTGACAGCTGAAGAGCTGCTTTTTTGCTTAGATACCGTTGGAATACCCAGAATCGTGCTCGCTCGATCCGTATATTTATACAACAAACATTCAATGCCTGCCAATAAAATCAAATAGGTTGCCATTTCGGAATGATTGGCCATTGTCAATATTCTTTGAGACACTTCTGGAGATAAGGAACGATAGATGCTTTTTTCGTGATAGCCAACACGGGTTAATGATGCGTTTTCCGCTGTTTTAAAATACGGGATTACACTAAGGCTATCCTCTTCATCAAACAGATTATCCCAGTACGTTACTTGATTTTTAAACACCGACATTGGAGCACCTCATTTTTTAGAGTATAAAGAAAATAATGTATGCTTTCCCATGCTTTTTAAAAGTTCAGTTCAATAGAATGGATCATGTTATCATCTTCCGCGGTGCTGCCGTTTAATTCGATATGTTCGATTTGAATACTTGGCTGTTGGCTGATAGCGGATAAGATGTGTAAATAGTCTTTTGACAAAGCTTCGATTCTGCTTTTCTTAAATAGTTTCTTCGAATATTCGAACAGACCGTGATGTTTGTCTTGACCTGTCTGAATCGACAAGGTGAGATCGAATTTTGCAACTGTATGATGAAGCTTATAAGGCGTAAATCGAAGGGAATCAAGCGTTAATTCAGCCTGATCAAGATTTTGCAGCACAAACATCGTATCGAACAAAGGGTTGCGGCTTGAATCTTTTGGAAGATGTACATGTTGGATCAATTCTTCCAATGGATAGTCTTGATTTTGATAGGCATTTAGCATGTTTTCCTTCACTTCGTTTAAGTAATCCTCGAATGTTTTACGGCCTGCTGGGTGATTGCGAATGACTAAGGTATTGACAAACATTCCCACAACAGACTCTACATCCATATGACTTCGGCCGGCGACCGGGGTACCTACGACGATATCTTCCTGTCCGCTGTATTTGGATAAAAGAATCATATAAGCTGCCATTAAAATCATATACAATGTTGTTCCTGTAGCTTCTTCCATTTGACTTAAGCGCTGTTTTAATTCTGTCGGTATAAGAAATTCAAATGATTCGCCTTCGTAATTGCGTATGGCAGGTCTCTCGTAATCCGTTGGCATATCCAATACAGGAATCTCATCATGAAAATGATTGAGCCAATACGCTTCCTGTTTTTTGATGTTTTTCCTTTGAGTTTCCGTTTGCTGCCAAACCGCATAGTCCTTATATTGAATGGGAAGCGGATCCGGTTCGTTTCCCTCATAAAATTGGTTTAAATCTTTCATCAAAATGTTCATAGACACGCCATCGGAAATGATGTGATGCATATCGACCAGCAGCACATGCTTTTCAGGTGTAAGTTCAATCAGTCCGACTCGCATTAACGGCGGCTTGGTTAAATCAAACGATTTGATAAAATCAAGCACACGGTCTTCCACTTCCTCTTCTCTCGCTTGAATCTGTTCTATTGTAAATTCAACGCTTGGATGAATTCGCTGTGCCGGTTCGCCTTCGTATAGTTCAAAGCTGGTCCGCAAAACTTCATGACGTTCAATTAATTTTTGAAAAGCAGCCGTCAATCGGTCTAAATCAATAGCCCCTTCTACACTCATGGCGCCCGTCATATTGTACGTCAGCTCGCCTCCTTCTGCATGACTTAACAAATACATCCGTTTCTGTGCCGAAGAAACCGGATAATAGGACATTTCCTGTGCAGACGGAATTGATACATATCGAATTTTCTCCATGCGTAACGCCATGTTAGCCAACTGTTCAATAGTAGGAAACTTAAATATGTCTTTTACAGACAGATTGACATCCAGTTCTTTGTGGATTCTGGCAGCTAAGGCCGTCGCTCGTATGGAATTTCCTCCAAGATCGAAGAAATTATGCTTGATCCCCACACGGTGTATTCCGAGCACCTCTTGCCATAAGGCTGCAAGCTTAGATTCAACCTCATTGCCTGGCGGTACATATTCAGCTATCTGCTCTAAACTTACCTCTGGTGCAGGCAGTGCTTTACGATTTATTTTCCCGTTGGACGTTAACGGTAATTGCTCAAGTTGGACATAATGGGACGGAATCATGTAGTCCGGGAGCTCCTGTGATAATTGTTCTCTAATCTCCGCAATTGTTATAGGTTTATTGCTCACATAATACGCACACAATTGTTGTAAGCCATCCTCTTCTTCTCTGGCTATAACTACAGCCTTTTGGACCGCTTCCACTTTATGCATGGCAGCTTCAACTTCACCAAGTTCAATTCGATGTCCTCGGATTTTGACTTGTTCATCGATTCGGCCTAAATATATGAGATTTCCATCACGTAATCGTTTTGCCAAGTCCCCCGTTTTGTACATGATCGTTCCCGGAGCAAACGGGTTGTGAACGAACTTCTCTGCTGTTAAACCCGGACGATTCCAGTATCCTCTGGCTACACCGGCTCCACTGATATACATTTCACCCGGTACGCCAATCGGAACCAAGTTCATGCTGGCATCCAACACATAAATGCTCGTATTGGCGGCCGGTGTGCCTATTGGCACAAATTCTCGCCTGTCACGTTCAGCGTCGTACCGATAAATCATACATCCGACGACCGCTTCTGTCGGCCCGTATTCATTGAATATGTCCAGTTGGCCTTTAAACTGCTCACTGATACTTTGGGCAAGACGGGTGCTTAAATTTTCTCCGCCGACAATCATTTTCCGAACTGTTGTTCCCTCTGCTATATTCATTTCTTTAAGCACATGCAAATGCGCCGGCGTCAATTTGATGATATCTATTCTCGGATCCTGCATAATTGTTGATAGCACCGCACTTTTGTCTTCGCCATCATAGACAATAATGGTATTTCCTGTGATCAGCGGTGTGAAAATCGACGTCACCGTTAGGTCAAAAGAGACGGACGAGTATAAAGGGAAGTTGGTTTTCTCATCATTCACATAAACCTCTTTCGCCCATCCAATATAATTGGCTAACCCTCGGTGCTCAATGAGTACACCTTTCGGGTTCCCTGTGGAGCCAGATGTATAGATCATGTAAGCCAAATCATTTGCACCGCAGATCGGTTCAAGATTGGAACGATCCTCATGATATGAGCTTTCCTCATCCAAAAGCACAACGTCAGCATCAAGCGTTAAGTGTTTATGCAAATCGAGCTGTGTCAAAACGATCTTAGCCTCTGAATCCTTCAGCATATACTGTATCCGGTCCTCAGGATACTCCGGATCAATTGGCACATATGCTCCGCCGGCTTTTAGAACAGCCAAAATCCCAACAATCAGCTCGATGCGATGCGGGCAGATGATGGCAACGAACTGATCCGCTTGAACACCCTTTTTTCTTAACGTTCGCGCCAATTGGTTTGCCCGCTCATTTAGCTGTCTATACGTGCACCGCTCATTGCCGAATATAACGGCTTCATAATCAGGCCGCTGTTCTGCTTGCTTTTCAAACCATTGACATACTGTGTCGCTGTGCGAAAGCGGCGTCTCTGTGTCATTACACTCCATCAGAAGCTGGTGCCTCTCGATGTCAGAAAGCATAGGAACGGAAGACAAGGATTTCTCCGGCTCCTTAACAAGGCTGTCTAAAATACGGGTGTAGTGCCTTATGATTTGCTCCACCGTTTCTTGTTCAAACTGGTTTGGATTAAAATCGAAATGAATATCTAACTGTTGTCCTGCATCCTCGATCGTTAACATCAAATCATATAAAGAGACTCCGGGATTACGTTCTTTTACCCTAAATGTACACCTATCTTGATGAATCTCTTGGAATTCAATATTTTGATACACGAACATTGTGTTAAACAGTGACTTACCCGTTGTTTCCCGTTGTACGTTTAATTTTTCTACTAGCCAGTCAAACGGATAATCCTGGTTTTCGAAAGCATCAAGCGTTTGCCGTTTTACTTCCTCCAAATAATCCGTAAACCTTTTATTAGCCTGTGGTTTCGTGCGAATCCCCATGGTTTGAATGAATATACCGATCATGCTTTCGATATTCGGGTGATTTCTTCCGGAAACAGGCGTGCCTACGACGATATCTTCTTGGCCCGTATATTTGTGAAGCAGCACATTGTAAGCAGCCAGAAGCACCATATAAAGAGTCGTTCCCGTCTGTTGCGACATTTCTTGAAGCGAACGGATTAAACTCGACTGCAAGGAGCAGGTCACACGCTGTCCTTCGGAAGACCATTCCATCGCTCTTGAACCGTCTGCCGGCAGTTGAAGGACAGGAACTTCTTCCTTGAATTGCTCGAGCCAGTATGTTTCCTGCTGCTCCATGACCTCTCCGATTAACAGCTGGTTTTGCCACTCTGCGAAGTCTTTATATTCAAATTTAATTTCCGGTAATGGGTTACCGTGATAAAAAGCGAACAATTCATTTGTAAGTATGCTCATGGAATAGCCGTCGGAAATGATATGATGCATATCGATGAGCAATTCAGCCTGTTCATTATCGATCTTGATCAGCTCCGCACGAACCAAAGGAGCTAGTTCCAGACGGAAAGGTTGTACAAACCCATCTGCGTAGGCTTCAAATTCTTCACGGTCCATCGAATGGACACGAACGTTAAAACCAAGCTCGCCAGCAATCTGCTGCACAATTTCACCATCTATGATGTGAAAAGAAGTGCGAAACGCTTCATGCCGCTTCATGACCTGTTGAAGGGATGCGATCAAGGCTTTTTCATCGTACTTCCCTATAATCGATATTTGGCCAAACATGTTTTGTGAAACTTGATTCGGTTCCATTTGATGGAGGAAATATACTCTTTGCTGAGCTGGAGATGTCCGGTAAAAGACTTTCTGCTCAACAGGCTTCATTGGGGGATACTTGACATTCTTTTCACCCCGGATGACATTCGCCAACTCCTTAACAGTCTGATGGCTGAAGAATTGCCCTATAGATACCTTTTGATTAAATGTTTGCTGAATCTTAGAAAGCATAAGTGTCGCCTTTAGCGAGTTTCCTCCCAGAGACAGAAAGTGGTCAGATCTGCCCACTTTCTCCAGGCCGAGAAGCTCCGCCCAAATCTGCGCAATTTGCCGTTCTGTTTCATTTTCTGGCTCTTCATAAACGGCACGAACACCCTTATGGTCTAATGTTGAAGAGATACGCAGCTGATGATCGGCATACAGCTCAAGCAAGTCGAATTGATCTTCCTCGGAAAACATGATTAAGGCATCAAGAGGAGCCGAGTCTCCCTCAACCATTTTTTTCAGCAAGTTTACAAAGCCCGCTCCCCACTTGTTCATGATTTCCGGACTGATGACGTTCGTATTAAAATCGAAATCAAGAACATACTCTTGATCCAGCTCCGTTACGTTAAGAAATAAATCGTATGAAATGCATTTTATAGGGTACGCAATGAGCTCAGCCTCCATCTGTCCGAAGTCAAGCTTTCGAAAAGGTCTGTCCAAATTAAAAATAATACGCATATCCGGCATTTGATCGTGCGGAAGCTGGCTGGCCACTAATGTCATCGGAACATCTTGATGTCGCATGACTTGATCCATGGTTTCCTTCATATGACCCAGATAATCGGCTAATGTGCTTTCTGAAGAAGTAGTGTTCTTCACGGGAACCATGTTGACACAATTTCCAATCAGCATATGTTGTTTCATATGCAATTGGCCTGCGGTTGGAATCCCAATTACAAGGCCATCCTGCTTGGTAAGCTGCTGCAAAAAAAGATGAAATGCTCCCAGAATAGTTACAAATACGCTATTTTTTATCCGAATGCTTAATGACTTTATCGCCTCGCTCAATGGACGGTCCAGTGTAACTGTATAGCGATCTCCCTCGTAACCATGCGGATAACGGGAAGAACTCATGCTGGGCAAGAATGCCTGCGGTATTGGTTCAGAGAGATGCTTCCGCCAATAACGAACTCCTTCTTCATAATGACCATTCTCTATCTGAGCTTGCTGCCAATCTAAATATTGGCGAAACGAAGCAACCTCATGAGATGGAAGCGGTCTTCCTTGTACGATGGCAGCGTACGTGCTCTCTAGCTCTTGTACAAAAACAGCGATCGACCAGCCATCGGCGATGATATGATGAAATGTCAGCACTATCAGATGTTCGTCTTGATTCGACGTAAGCACATGAACTCTAAACAAGGGCTTCTGTTCCTGGAAATGAAACGGGCGCTTGGCATCTTCCGTCAGCCATTTTTGAACCTCCGACTCTCGCTGTTCATTGGGGTAACCGGTAAAATCGATGACAGGAATTTCAACATTTATTCGAGCCTGCACTTGCTGTACTTCGTCATCGACATGAATGACCGTGCGTAAAGCGTCATGGCGTTTTACAATATTTCGCACCGCTTGTTCTAACAGCGTATGCTGCACCGCCCCTTTCACTTTGAGCATAATAGATTGATTCAATGCCGCAGAAGCATCATTCCCATACTGGGATACTACAGCCAATTGTTTTTGTTCAGGAGAAAGCTCGTATGTTTCGGGTTCTTTATGGCCTCCTTCATCAGGAGAATTCGGCCCTTCTGGAATAAATCCGCCGCGGCGAAGATCTTTCACCGTTTCTTGAACGGCTTGAATGATATAAGCAATATCATCCGAAGTATGAGCCGTAGACAAGAAGCAGTTGCGTCCTTCCCAAACATAGACTCCTTTATAATTGAGATGGTAAAAGAACAAATCATTATCAACCGAAGAGACAAACCGGAATAAGGAACCAAATTGAACCATACGAATGGGCACTTGCGATTGTTCAAAATAGGAATTCAATTGATCAACCAAGTAGGCTGTCTTTTGATTTAACCGTTCATACAAAGTTTCTCCCTCGGCTTGAAGATGTCGAAGCACGGCTAATGACATTCTCATCGTAAGCGGGTGAGTATTAAAGGTGCCCGCTACAAACGTGCGTTTTGCCTCATCCGTTGGATAGGAGTCGTCTCCATACTGCCATGTTCCGCCATCGATCGTATTCATGAACTCAGATTTTCCGGCAACAATACCTAGAGGCTGGCCGCCGCCGATGATTTTCCCATAAGTGACCAAATCGGCTTGAATGTCGAACCATTCCTGCGCGCCGCCGAGACCGATCCGAAATCCTGTAATAATTTCATCCATAATCAGGGCTGTTCCGGATTGCTGTGTGATTGCCCGTAGTTCTTTCAAAAATGATTCCGGCTGCAAATCCGGCCTGCGGCTTTGTACCGGTTCCACCAGGACGGCTGCCAATTCATTTCCCAAATTGCGAATCACGTCCAATGAATCAGGATTGTTGTAATGCAAAATAATCAAATCATTCATAAAGCTTTGCGGTATGCCCGGAGCCAGCGGATTCGCAGGCGCAGACCCGCCTTTTGTGTTGGCAACACCTAATACGCCGTCAAATGTGCCGTGATAAGAGCCCGCAAACACTACCACTTTCGTTCTTCCTGTTGCCGCTCTCGCCAAACGTAGGGCAACCATGACTGCTTCCGTGCCGGAATTATAGAAAGCGACCCTTTCAACTCCTGTGAATGCACGAATTCGATCCGCAACTTCTCCGGCAACATTCGACATCGGACCAAGCGGAGGCAATGCAGAATGTGTTGAATCAACGACAGTTTGAGTAATAAAGGACGGATGATGTCCAAAAAGGTTCACCCCAAATCCCATGGTGATATCGATATATTCGTTTCCATCAATATCCCACATTCTAGAACCTTCCGAACGTTCAGCGATGATCGGGTAAACCATTTCCTTCCAATAAGATCGGAAGCTGGACAAGTTGCGGTTATTGGCATGAGCAAATCGGGTTTCGTCCGTATATTGCTTGGAACCTTTCGTTTTGTCTACGTATTTTTCTATAAATGATTCTAAATATTGTCTTTGCTTCGGAGTATAGTTGACCTGTTCATTCAAGGTCTGACGCTGAAAAGGAACATAAGGTTTTGCTTCTTGAGCCGAATTCTTTTTTACAGTGACAGGTTTGGGAGAAAGGCTCGACTTATCTTGCGAAATCTCGTATTCTTTCGATACAGAATGGCTGTTGTTTCTCAACAAATTAAAGCTATCCAATTGAGCTTGTAAAGTTTGCTGGATTAATTGATTCTGTGAAGCAATAATTTTGTCCAACATATGCTCTTGATGTTCCAACTCGGGCTGTGCTTCTGAAATAACAAGCTCTTCCTGCGCCGTAACATTTTCTTGAGGTGGAGTGAATGCAGCTGATGGAACAGCCTCTGCCAAATAATCGACAACATTTTGAATGTTGTTCATCGTATCAAAAAAACGTTCCATCGGAATATCCACATTAAATTCATCTGCGATCGCTTTTTTGAACTGTGTCAGCATGATGGAATCCAATCCGAACCCGATAAAATGGGCATTCGAATCGATCTCATCCGCTCTGATTCCCGATGCATTGCTGATGACAGTCTTCAGAAAGGATTCAATATGCGTCTTCGTATGATTTATATCCAATGCTACTTCCCCTTTCTCTTTTCTTTCCTTGGCGCTTTCATGGACAGCCTCAACCCAACAGCGATTCCGTTCAAATGGATACAAAGGCAATGGCGTTTTTTGTACAACTTCATTGGAATAAACCGCTCGCCAGTCAATCACGGCTCTTTGCACATATAATTCCGCAATACGATTCAACCAAATGATTCGTTCATCCTTTGTGCAGGCCCGATGCTGCATGAGATCAGAGACTTGTTTACTCAGATCGTCTTTTTCGGCAGGCTGCATTTTCTTGATGTTTTTATAGCCAAAGTGTGCTTGGGGAAGATTTCTTTCGCCTTGAATCAAACTGGTCAGTTTATCTATTAATTCTTGTTTGCTGGATACAATCAGGGCTAAACAATAATCTAAATGAGCCCTTCCTGTACTGGCCGTATAGCAAATTGACCTCAATGATGATTGACTGTCATCCGAAATATATTGCCGATACTGATGAGCCAGTTCATATAGTGAAGCTTCAGTATGGGCGGATAACACAAATAAATGCGGATCATTCCCTTCCTCCGGTGCATACTTACTTTCAGGAGTATATTCTTCCAGTACTACGTGTGCATTCGTTCCGCTAAAACCGAATGAACTGATACCACCCCGCAGCGGTCGGTCTTCAGGTGTGAAATCCATCACTTCTTGATTCACATAAAATGGAGAAGAGTGAAATGGAATTAATGGATTCGGTTTATTAAAGTGAGCCAGCGGAGGGATTTTTTTGTGATTCAACATAAGGACAGATTTTATCAGTCCAACGATGCCTGCCGCTTCAAACAAATGACCAATGTTTGCTTTAACAGAGCCGATCGCACAAAACTGTTTCTTTTCCGTAACCTTCTCAAACGCTTTACAAAGACCGTTAAATTCAACAGGATCCCCGAGCTTGGTTCCGGTGCCGTGCGCTTCGATGAAAGACAGCGTTTCAGGAGTAATGCCAGCGTCTTTCCAGGCCATCTCAATCACCTCGGTCTGAGCTGCCGGGCTCGGTGCGGTGATTCCAACAGTTGTCCCGTCTTGATTCATCGCGCTTCCCTTGATCACACCATAAATATGATCTCCATCGCGAATCGCAGCCTGCAAAGGTTTCAACAGGACTGCTGCCACGCCTTCGCCAGAGCCTGTTCCGTCCGAATCCTCGCTGAACGTTTTCGTGAGCCCGTCGGAAGATTCCATATCGAGACCGATACGCATCGGTAATAGCGAAGTTCGAATACCCCCGGCAAGAGCCATTTCACAATCGCCTGTAAGCAATGCTTTACATGCCATATGAACAGCAACAAGTGATGAAGAGCAAGCTGTATCCACGGTAACCGCTGGCCCTTTCAAATTTAGAAAGTAAGCAATTCGGCTCGCCAACACCGAGGGAAGATTGCCCACAATATAATGATGAAGCTCCTCCGGATAATTCGCAGAAAGGAGACGTTCGTAATCGTAACCCACCTTCGAGTACCCTACATATACCCCGACATGACTCCCGCTAATGGTGTCGCCGGCATAGCCTGCATCTTCAATCGCATGCCATGCGGATTGCAAAAATAGCCTTTGATTGGGATCCATGAATTTTGCGGTTTTGGGAGCTAAACCAAAGAACGAATAATCAAAACGGTCGATTTCATCTAAATAGCCGCCCTTTACAAATTGTTTTTCATTAAATTCGCTTTGAATGGATCGTAAATAATCCATCGCATCTTTAACTCTTGGTGCAGGATATTCCCGAATGCCATGCTCGCCGTTTTCGAGCAGGTGCCAAAAATCACTCTTACCCGATGCTCCTGGAACATTGAGAGACATTCCAATAATGGCAATGTCTTTTGACGAGGAGCGGCTTGGCTTTGCTGTATCAGTTTGTTTGATTGCGGAATGGCTTTCGACAAGAAATGCCGCTAAATCAGCGATTGAAGGATACGTAAAGAGATCAGAAACTGTAAGCTCGCAACCAAACCTTTGTTCAATGCGTTCGGCAATTTGAGATAACTGTATTGAAGTTGCACCCATGTCAAAATATTGATCATTTAGGTGAATCTTTTTTCCATCCATCACTTCGGAAAAGATAGACAGCAATGCTGTTTCGATTTCATGAATAGGAGTCTGTACCGGTTCCGTCGAATGACTCTCCAGAAATTCCTTGATTTTGGTTGACTCTAGCGCAAATTTCCCCGACTCATACTGCTCAGCCAGCTCATAGCGTTTAACTTTCCCGCTTGTCGTTTTTGGCAGCTTTCGGATCGGCAGGACTTCTTTGATGCTCCATCCGCCTCGCTGGTACAAATGCTTTTTAATGTCTTTAACAAGTGGTGCAAACTGCTCCGCTGATTTTTTGTAAACAGCAAAAAGTACGATTTCTCTGCTTCGTGACTCTTGATCATATACACCGCAGGCTGCAACTCTTCCTAAATCAATGTCTTTCATCTCAAAGGCGACTCGTTCAATATCGTGGGGGTACACATTTTTTCCGTTCACAAAAATAATGTCTTTTTCCCTTCCGGTTACGACTAAATTACCTTTTCTAATGAAGCCAAGATCTCCCGTTTTCACCCATCCATCAGGAGTCAGCGCTCTGTTCGTACTTTCGGGGTTGTTATAATACCCTTGGGTTACATTCTCCCCCTTGATCTGGATATGACCGATAAATCCGTCTTCCAATCTCTCGTTTGCTTCATTACAGATTCGAATTTGGCAGTAATCAATAGGCTTTCCCACTTCGACGAATGAAGCACAATTTTGATCCTCTTTGCTTACTTCAACGGCTCTTTCACCTAGATTTAGATGATCGCGATGCAAATAAACAGGGACAAATTCTTCTCCAATTTTAGAGAATGTTGCGCCAACTGAAGCTTCAGCTAAACCGTAAACATTTAAGATGGCAGATCTTTTCATATTGAACGCTGCGCATCTGCTCAAAAATTCATCACATAACTCTGGCAATATAGGTTCTGCTCCGTTTGCAATGACCCTGATATGGGATAAATCCCAATCGTAACTTTTTTTGTCTTTCAAAAATTTAAGGAAGTAATTGTATCCAAAATTAGGTGACGATAGAATGCTGGCTTTATGTTCATGAGCTTTTTTCATCCAGAGAATAGGTCTTCGAATAAATAATTCTGTCGGCATTAAATTTTGATTGATGCCGGCCAAGGCAGGAACAAGGTGGCAAGCAATGAGCCCCATGTCATGGGTTAAGGGCATCCAAGATAAAAGAGTGTCTTTTAAGTCGATAGCCAGCGCATTCCGGATTGCACATGTATTATGTATTAAGTTATGATGGGTTAACATGACTCCTTTCGGGTCTCCTGTCGATCCGGAAGAAAATTGAATAAAGGCCAATTCATCGGCCTCAGGTTCATATAGCGAAGCGGGGTGGTCGTAGATTCGATCCTGAATGATGTCGGATTTCTCGATTAATTGATGATGGAAATCTTGTAAATCGTGATCAGCAGCAAATTTTTTCATTTTATCTAATACTGTTTCAGAGGCAATCAAGAATGGATTGTTTAAGATATTCCAAATGCGCCATACCTTTAGCTTGTGGTCATCATCTTCTCCGATACTGACGGGTACCGGAATCATTCCTCCTAATAAACAAGCCCAAAAAGCGACGACAAATGATTTGTTTTCTTGGATTTGAAACACAATTTCTTGCTTTGGCTGAATGCCGATATGTTGTAAGTAGCCAAGAAAACCTTGCGCCTCGTCAAACAATTGGCGATAAGAGACAAATGTCTCGATTTTATCGGATTCGATAAAACGGATCCCGCGATCTGATATATTGCTTCTTTCCCGAATAACATCGACTAAGGTTTGAAATTGACTGGTATACATAGGTCCCCTCCTGGGCAGCTTTATTTTAAAATCCGCAATTGTTCCCAAGTCGGAAGTTGTTTAGCCTCACAAATTAATTGGCATAAATGGATCGAATGTTCGAGTTCTTCTGCTGAAAGCTCTTCTTTTCTTTCCACTCTCTCTTTGAGCAGTTGTATTTGCGGAAATAATGGGGTCGTCAGGTTGGAATAGGTCTTTGCATCCTTGTTATAATTTCGCGCAATGATGGATTGAAGCATCATTTTATTCAATTGCTCCTTACGTAAATTAACAATATTTTCATTTCTTTCTGCAGAATCGGAAAGCAAATGCAAGTCAGATGTTTGACCAAAAGGGTAAGCTGCAATATGCTTCGTTATTTTTTTCAATAGACCGACCAAGACGTTCTTGGGACCCATTTCGATGACTTCCGTGACTCCATGCAAAAGCAAGTAGTGCATCGACTCCACCCATCTTACCGGCATAGTCATGTGCGATTGCAAATGTTCCCTGACCGAATGCCCATTATTATACGGAACCGCTGTAACATTCGAAATGATCGGCCATGCAGCATCTTGGAAAGAATATTGATTTAATGCAGTCTGGAATTGTTCAGACGCTGATCTCATCATTGAACTATGAAAAGGGGCGCTGACGTTCAAATAAGTGTGATTAGCCCCCATTCTCTCAGCTTTTTTAATGACCAATTCCACAGCCTGCCGATGTCCTGAGATGACATGCTGTTGATCCGAGTTCATGCATGCCACGCCTACTGGAAAGTCTTCCGTCGAAATTTCCGTACACAGGTCTTGCAGTGGTTGGATATTGATCTGTGTGATTGCGGCCATCGTGCCCAGTTGCTCAGGATCTGCATTTTGCATGAGTACCCCTCGCTGCCTTACAAGCTTAACGGCATCCTGAAAAGAAAGGACACCTGCACAGACAAGCGCTGAATATTCGCCCAAGCTGTGACCTGCCAAAAAGTGCGGTTTAATTCCTATTTCCTGCATATATACTTGATAAGCGATGACACTAACCGTTAAAATGGCAGGCTGGGCATTCATTGTCCTTGTCAATTCAGTCATATCGCCATCAAAACACAGCTTTTTTACATCCGTGGAGATGGCATCGCTTGCCTCTTCAAATAATCTCTTCGCCAGCACAAAATCATTCCAAAAACTTTTACCCATCCCAACAAACTGAGAACCTTGTCCCGGAAATAAAAAGGCAAGATTATTCATTAGCTCCCTCCAATCTTTTCGAACGGATATACGTCATATACTTTTTGTACCGTCATAGCATCATCATCACAAAACATGCATATGGGATCATTGTCATAATTGCAGCTAAATGGAAGCCTAACGATTAAACGTCTTTTTTTAGTTGATGCGTTTGTATGTCTCTGAGGGTGTTCAAGATTTGATTGTGTTTGATTATAGTTGAATAGCTCTAGGTGGAGGAAAACAAAAGCAAGGGTGAAAACCCGCGGCAGATAAAACTGCCAGGGGCGGACAAAGATGTCGTTGCAAATCGGCTCAAAAACTTTACTGAATTGAGCCACGCGACATATGGAGTATCTACTTTAGAAGCTATTGTTTGCGGAAGCTTGTCCTGCTAGTCTTGGGAGAGGCCTATAACTTACCACGCTAAAATGAGACCGGCTAAGGCGATACAGGTTTAACCATGGCTTGGGTAGTACATCTACAACTATGGATGCTGAAATCACCTGCAAAAAACACTGAAACAAACCAGCGAGTCGATAAACTGTACTTTCCTTTGGGCATAGGTTAAAGAATAAGGATGTTCGGCTCAATAATTCCCTCCAGTTCTAATAATAAGAGGTTAAGAAA
>NZ_JAVAXX010000130.1:0-17151 GCF_042709275.1 Bacillus sp. LR_5
GATTCCATTATACTTAAATCAGTCAGGAGGGATAAAGTTGAATGATTTTGAAAAAAACGTTCAAAGCAAACGAAATGATGCTGTAGATTCAGCTGTTGGTTTTGTTGTGTCCTTCGGATTTTTCGCCTTCTTGTTTGTTATGGCAACGGTTATTCACCTGGTTGGTTCATAACAGCGACTGCCCGGGCTGCTGATTTCTCAGCAGTCTTTTTTTAGTTCGTCTCTGTTATATCTGATGTATCATATGGAGGATAGACAGAAAAGGTTCCAACTCTGTTTTTATATCTATATTGGATTGTTCCGTTTTGATCGGTGCGGAGCACGCGGATGGAATGTCTCTGTAATATTTGCAGAACTTCTTGATGGGGATGATGGTACCGATTGTTTGCCCCCGCCGAGATAATGGCCGTTTTCGGCTGAAGCTGTTTGATGAATTCTTCACCGGTAGAGCCTTTGCTTCCATGGTGCCCCACCTTTAATACGTCCGCTTTTATATTCGGAAACACGTTCATTACCTCCTGTTCCCCTTCTTTCTCCAGATCCCCCGTCAAGATCCAGCTCATACCGCCCGTTTTCATCCACAGAACAAGAGAAGAATTATTTTTGCTTGCCGGATCAGGTGTTTCCGGTGACAGTACATGGAACTGCAAATCCTTTATTTGCAATACATCGCCTCGCTTCACCTCTTCAATTGGGACTCCCTCCTCTCTGGCAGCCTGCAGCACTTTTTCGTCTTTAGGTTCCGACACGAACCCTTTCGGAATCACGAGGCGTTTCACTTTATGATGCTTCAGCAGAGTCTCCGCCTCTCCAATATGATCTTGGTCAGCATGCGTCAGAATTAAAGCATCAAGCTGGTTAATTCCCTTAGCAGTTAAAAACGGAATCAGCACCTTTTCTCCCAGTGAAAACGGGTGCTGTTTTTGCCGCCAAGGCTCTGACAAGTAAGACAAAGTGCCGCCAGTATCAATTAAGACATGGCCCCGCTGATGCGGAGCACCTACATACATGCTGTCACCCTGTCCAATATCAATCATATCGACCTCTCCTTCAGAACTAAGACGAGGATAAATAAAGAGAAGACTGAGCACAGCGCAGCACATGCCGCCAGTTACCATCAGCTGCGAAAAGGAGCGTTTTTCAATCGCCATAAGCAATAGGATGATCGTGACCGTGAACAAAAAGAGCAGAGCAGGTGCGGGACGTGCAATGATGATCGTGAATACATCAATCTCTGCAATTTTTGTGATGAGCTTGTTGGTCCAGCTCATCAAGAAATCAAACCAGCTGAAAAACAATCGACCGGCCGAAGCGGAAAGGCTTAATAGAAAAACACCTGCTACAGCCCCCGGCAAAACACAGAAGGTATAAAAAGGAACCAGCACCATGTTCATCGGTATGCTGATCATGGAAAACTGCTGGAAATGATACAGGAGAACAGGAAGTGAGCCCAGCTGAGCGATCATCGATACCATTGCCAGCTGACCTAAGAAGGTTTTGACTTGCTGAAAAATAGAAGAGGATAGTATTAAAGAAAAACTGACGGCGAACGACAGCTGAAAACCGGCTTCGAAGAGATGGTAAGGATTGAAGAGCAAGAGGACGATATATGAAAGGCAGATTGCACCGGCTGAATGTACACGCCATTTCACGAGACTTCCAGCCAAGTAAATGCCCGACATCAGAGCGGCGCGAAGCACTGAAGGAGCAGCGCCCGTCAACATCACATAGAGCGGCAGAAATAACAGCAACATGATTGCCGCCTTTTCTCTTGTTATCCCAATACGGATCATGATATAAAACAAGCCGGCTGTCAAAATGCCGATGTGGAGTCCTGAAATCGCCAAGAGATGGACGACACCAAGCTTTTGATACGCGTTAAGCACTTCGTCCTCCACATAAAATCTGTCACCGACTGTAAGTGCTTGTACGATTCCTGCCGAATTAGGAGGCAACAGGTCGTTTGTGAATGATATAATGTATTTTCTCAAACTGAGCAGCCTATACCTAAAGTTTGCAGGTTCGCTGCAATTTTGGATCGATGTGACAGAATAGTTCCAGTGAATATGCTGTCGGTAAAGATATTCGTTATAATCAAATGTACCCGGCACTGTTGAATGTTTCGGTTCTTCCAATGAACCAGTTAATTCACATGCCATTCCTGGTTCTATGTATGAAAGCCGATCTTTTTCATCAGCAGACTGAATACGATACGATGCGGCCCATTTTTCACCATCAGGCGTCTTAACGACCATAGACATACGGTCACCATCAATTTTAGGAATACTGTCAATCACTGCCTTGAATTGATAGGTGCCCCGCTGATATAAAGAGACATTCTGGGAATCTGTCACTGCATACAGTGCAAAAAACAATATAAAAGAGAAGAAACAAACAAAAATGAGAAAAGCGTGTCTCGTTTTGATTAAAACGATGAGAAGAAAGAGGAGGAAGAGAAAAACAACGGAGAAATAAGCGGCGGCAGTAATTCCAGCCGTTGCCGAAGCTGCCGCCAAAGGCAATACCAAACGCGAATTACGCATTAATCACACGTAGCTCGTGAAAAGTCTATTAGCCTGTTCATGTATCTTTTTCAAATCTTCCTCTGCTAGACCGGCATCCGCTAGTTTCTCTAAAAGACCCGCTACAAATGAAAGCTTTTCTCTGTTTTTCAGATCAACGATCATTTCATCGAGTTCAACCTGTTCAACAGTTACACCCGCCTGTTCAAATAATTCCTGTGCATAAGGATTTGTTTTGTAATCCTCAGCATAATAAACCGTTTTGATACCAGCTTGAATGATAGATTTGCAGCATTGAATGCATGGATAATGCGTTACATAAATCTCCGCTCCATCAGTCGGCACTCCGAACTTAGAGCATTGAAGAATTGCATTCATTTCCGCATGAATCGTTCTTGCGCAATGATCATCTATCATGAGGCATCCTTCGTCTGCACAATGCACACCGCCCGCGATTGACCCGTTATAGCCTCCAGCAATCATACGTTTATCTCTGACTATAGTAGCGCCGACAGACAATCTCGGGCAGGTGCTGCGCAGCGCCAGTAAATGGCTTTGAGCCATAAAGTATTGATTCCATGAAATTCTTTCCACGTTGTTCCCTCCAAATGTTGTGTTGCCTGACCTTTAGTTTACCTATCAATATGCATGACCGTCAAATCACTTTACTGTAATGGAAGACTTTATTTTCTCAAACGACTTTTCACCGATTCCTGAAACCTTCGTGATATCTTCAATTTTCTGGTAACGCCCATTTTCTTCCCGGTATGCAATAATAGCTTCAGCTTTGGATGGCCCCACCCCTGAGATGCCTTGTAATTCCTCTAATGTTGCTGTATTGATGTTTACCAGCGCCCCCTTCCCTCCATCGCTTTGGATGGCGCCTCCGACTCCTTGATGCACCGCTGTCTCCTCACCCTTTTTCGGGATGTACACCACTGTCCCGTCCTGCAGCAGCTCCGCCAAATTCACTTGCATTTCGTCTGCTTGTTCACTGGTCCCGCCGGCTTTCTCAATCGCCTGAGATAATCTGTCCCCTGTTCGCATTTCATAAACACCAGGATGCTTAACAGCACCTTTGATGTCAATCACAATCGTTTCGTTTGACTCGTCTTTGAATGCTTCCTGCTTTACCTCCGTATTTTCTGTCTCAGTTGATACAGTCTGCTTCATCGGCTCTTTGTTTTTCCCACTGGCCAGGAAGAAAATAACCGCTATGAAAACAGCCGCAGAAGCCGCTAAAATAATTGCTTTCTTATGCTGGTTCAACCAATTCATCGTGCATGTTCCCCACTTTCGTCATATTTTATTTTGGTAACACATATGGTTTAGAGGATAATAGCTAAAAGGAGGGGAAACCATTGAAGATAGGCTTTATCGGCACAGGAAATATGGGTACGATCCTTATAGAATCATTTATTGAATCAAAAGCAGCCGATCCCTCAAACATGACAATCACAAACCGCACAATTGAAAAAGCGTTGCACATAAAAAACCGCTACAACAGCATAAACGTAACAGAAAGTCTGGAAAAGCTTGTATCTGAGAACGAGATGATTTTTATTTGTGTTAAGCCGCTTGATATATACCCTTTACTTGCAAGAGCGTTACCTTATTTGAGAAAGGATCATATTCTCATTTCAATTACAAGCCCAGTTCAAACCGAACAGCTCGAACAGTATGTGCCATGTCAAGTAGCGCGAGTGATCCCAAGTATTACGAACAGGGCGCTGGCAGGCGTTTCTCTCGTCACTTTCGGCACAAGCTGCGGAGAATCTGCAAAAGCGAAAATCAATGAGCTGATGAAGCATATCTCTCATCCGCTGCAAATTGAAAGTGACATCACGAGGGTGGCATCAGATATCGTAAGCTGTGGTCCCGCTTTTATGAGCTATCTGATTCAGCGGTTTATAGATGCAGCCGTTTCTGAAACGTCAGTGTCCAAACAGGACGCCATTCTGATGTGTAAGGAAATGCTTGTCGGAATGGGGAAACTGTTAGAAACCGAATTGTATACCCTGCCTGCATTACAGGAAAAGGTTTGCGTTAAAGGCGGAGTGACCGGAGAAGGCATTAAAGCGCTGGAAAGCGGTGTGCAGGATATGTTTCACCGGGTATTTCAAAATACTCATTTGAAGTACGAGGAGGATATATCCGCAGTGAAGAAGCAGTTTCATGTGTAGACGAGTATGTCATACGTTTGTCTGTACTGCAAAAGCATAAAAAAGCATTTTAAAAAACCATCGTCTCAGGAAACGATGGTTTTTGATTTCTGCGCCTTGAAAAATAGGCGTTCTGATTGTGCTGATGGCTCTGAATCCGTAAAATCAGCTGTCACGCGATGAAGCTGAAAGCCGCAGCTCTTCAGCATTTCTTCGTATTCATCCACTGGGAATGTTCTTTGCTCGTGCGTCTCATCAAAGCGGTCATACGCTTCTCCGTTCCACACAAAAAACGACATGTCATGAATGACAGACAGCTCTTCACTTCCGGCAAAGCTCTGCCAAATATAGCTGATATCTTCGTCCTGGTCAGCAAATGTGCTATCCGGAAAGACTTCGGCCATTTTATAAGATGAATGAACATCAAACAGCAAAATGCCTTCGGGCTTCAACACCCGAAATACACTTTTAAAGGTTTCGATTACATCATTTTTCGTTTTTAAATAATTTAACGAGTCACAGCATATCGCAACAGCGTCAAACTGGCCGTCAAAGCCGGTAATCTCTCTCATATCCTGCTGCAGAAAAAGAATAGGCTGGTTACTAGAGACCTTTTGCTGGGCATAGGAAAGCATTTCTTCACTGAGGTCGATCCCCGTGACCTCGAAGCCTTTTTCGGCAAGCCGGATTGAGATTTCTCCCGTGCCGCATGCCAAATCGAGGATACGTCCTTTTTCCGGGAGAGATGCTTCAACCCACTTTGTCCATTGATCGTAAGGTGCGTGTGACATTAACTCGTCATACACGCTTGCAAAGCCTTGGTAAATCATTGGTTCATTCCAAGCTCAAGATCTGCGAGCGGAGCGTCTCCCCACAGCTTTTCAAGGTTGTAGTAGCTTCTTTCGTCCTTGTGGAAGACATGGACAATCACATCGCCAAGGTCAACGAGCACCCATCTTGCTTCATCGAAGCCTTCCATCTTTTTGACTTGAATGCCGTTTTCTTCAGCCTGATCCTTGATTTCACGGGCGATCGCCTGCACCTGTTTATCTGAATTCCCGTGGCAGATCAGAAAATAATCAGCAACCAGAGAAATGCCTTCCATATCCAGTGCTAAAATATCCTCTGCCCGTTTATCATCGCAAGCCGCAGCTGCGATCTTTAAAATGGACTTTTGATTCATTCACAAATTCCTCCTGTTCAGTTGCCAGACACAAGCCAGTTATATGTTGAAAATGTATCTGGAAAAACCGGTTGATTTTTTTTCATAAGAAACATCATGGTATTTTTGATGGATTGAATCAGCGCTTGATTCAAATCTGTCTCAGCAAGCTTACGCACCTCATCGACCCCAGGAAATGCCCGATTGGGCTCAATGTAATCGGCAACGTAAATGACTTTTTCTAAAAGTGTCATGCCAGGCCGCCCAGAGGTATGATACCTGATGGCGTCAAGAATGTCTTCATCTTGAACCCCCGCTTCTCTTTGGACCAAATAAGCGCCGACCGGAGCGTGCCACAGCTCCGGATTATAATCCAATAAATGCGAAGGCATTTTTTCACGCGCAATAATTTGTTTCAGCTCTTCTTTCGGACGGAATTTGGCGTAATCATGAAAAATAGCCGCTGTTTCCGCTTTTTTAGGATCGGCTCCAAAACGCTCCGAAAGTTCGATCGCCGTGTTCATCACGCCAATCGTGTGGATATATCGGTGTTCGGTCAATTGCTGCTTAACGCATGCAAGTGCCTCCTCACGATTCATATAAACCATTCTCCTCTACATACTTCTTCACTTTATCAGGGATTAAGTAGTCAGTGGGCTTCTTGCTTTTAAACCGTTCCCTTATCATAGTTGATGATACCTCAAATTCCGGAACGTCTGCAAAGAGAAGCGGATAAGGGGTTTCAATATGAAAACCGGGGCGCTTTACTCCAATAAATTGAATGAGGTTCAGCAGCTCGTCCAGCTTATACCATTTCGGCAAATATTCAATCATATCAGCACCGATAATAAAGAACAGCTGATCATTCGGATAACGCTGCTTCAGTAAAGTAACGGTATCAAAGGTATATGAAGGCCCTTCTCTTTCCATTTCAGCCAGCTCCAGCTTAAAGGACGGATTAGACTGAATCGCAAGCTTCAGCATTTCCACGCGATGAAAGCTGTCCGTATAGTCTTCGTCCTGTTTATGCGGCGGAATTTGATTAGGCATAAACCAAATTTCATCAAGCCCCGCTTGATACAGCACCTCATTGGCCATTAAGAGGTGACCGTTATGCGGAGGATCAAACGTGCCTCCGAAAATTCCGATTTTCTTCATTTCAACCACCTTTAAGGAAGCTCGATTTGTTTATTTTCCTTTGATTCTTTATATAACACAATCGTATTGCCGATTGTCTGCACCAATTGAGAGCGGCTTCCTTTTACCAGGGCTTCCGCTACATCGTTTTTATCCTCTTCGCAATTCTGAAGAACACTGACTTTAATCAGCTCTCTCGCTTCAAGCGCCTCAGCAATTTGCTTAATCATGTTGTCGTTTACTCCGCCTTTACCTACTTGAAAAATCGGCGTTAAATGATGCGCTTTTGAACGCAAAAAACGTTTTTGTTTACCTGTTAACATTCTGTTCCTCCTAATTTTCCTATGACAATTGATCTCATTTTTTCAATATCAGGCTCTTGTCCAGTCCACAGCTGGAAAGACAATGCTGCCTGTTCAACAAACATGCCCACTCCATCGAGTGTTTTCAGGCCTTTTTGGTGTGCTTCTTTTAAAAGAGCCGTCTGAATTGGATTATACACGATATCACATACGACGGCACTGCTTGCAGCACGCTGTAATGAAATCGGCACATCGTCCACGTTCGGATACATGCCCACAGACGTTGTATGGATAATTACATCATACTGCTCAAGCCGTTCTTCTGCTTCTTTTATGCTTAACACTTCTTTATTGTGAAACGAGGGAGTGGATTCTGTAAGCTGCTTTGCTTTTTCCAACGTCCGGTTGCAAATGTCAAACTTTTTCGGGACATTGCGGGCAATTGTTGTAAAGATGGCTCTTGCCGCCCCGCCCGCGCCGATCATTAAGAATGACAGTTCAGAGATGGGCTTGTCCAATACCTTCATTAATGACTTCACAAAGCCTTCCCCGTCGGTATTGTATCCAACAAGCTTGTCTCCCTCTCTTCTGACCGTGTTTACGGCACCGATCACTTTTGCACTATCATCAATAAGATCCAGATAATCCATAATGGAAACCTTATGCGGAACAGTGACATTGATTCCATGTACGCCGAGTGCTCTTATTCCTTTTACCGCATCTTCCAGATCATCCTCTTCTACTTTGAAGGCATGGTAATGTCCGTCTAGACTGAGATCTTTCAATGATGCGTTATGAATATCAGGTGACATGGAATGGCCAATCGGATTTCCGATAACCCCGTACAGCTTTTTCATACTCCTCTCCCCTTTTCATTAAATTAATGAGCGCCGAACAAATACGTGAACGCCTTTTGGCGCGTAAGCAGTTACTTTTTTATCGGCGTCATGCACTGTTACCCAGCCTAACCCTGAGAAAACGATATCTGTCTTTGTGTCTTTTATCGTAAACGTATGGGCGACCAATTCCGGAAACTCATCCATTTCATCTTTTCCCGGAGGTGTGAGCAATTCCCCTGCATGCTTTTCATAAAGTGCATCTGCATTTTCCAGTTTTGTTCTATGAATCATCAGCTCATTCGGCATATAGCAAATAAAAGGAGACCTTTCCCCTGACACATAATCAAACCTTGCAAGTCCGCCGAAATACAGTGTTTGCTGATCATTAAGCTGGAATGTGCGAGGTTTCAGCTCCTTTTTAGGAGATAGTATTTTCAGGTCCTTTTTATTGACATAATGCGCCATTTGATGGTGGTTGATAATTCCCGGTGTATCATAAAGCGCTGAGCCGTCGTCCAGCGGGATTTCAATTGCATCAAGGGTTGTGCCAGGAAATTGGGATGTCGTAATAATATCTTCTTCACCTGATACTTCTTTAATAACCCGGTTAATAAAGGTTGACTTCCCTACATTGGTACATCCGACAACATAGACGTCTTTGCCGTTTCGATAATGCTCAATCGCATCAATTACTTCTCTGATCCCCTGACCGCGTCCCGCACTGACCAAAAACACGTCAACCGGTTTTAAGCCAAGCTCTTTCGCCTCACGCTTCATCCACTGGATCAGACGCTCCCTTTTCAAAGACTTAGGCAAAATATCCGCTTTATTGCCAACCAATAAGATAGGGTTTCCACCCACTAAGCGTTGCAGCCCATTGATCCAGCTGCCGTTAAAATCAAAAATATCAACAATTTTAACAACAAGAGAATCCGTTTCCCCAATACCGTGAAGAATGTTTAAGAAATCATCATCCGTTAAGGAAACATCTTGTATTTCATTATAGTTTTTCAGTCTGAAGCAGCGCTGGCAAATCACATTTTCTTTCGTAAGCGATGCAGGCGGCGCGTATCCCAGACCTGTTTTGTCCTCGGTTTGGATTGTAACTCCGCAGCCGATACAAACAACCTTATCCATTTCTTACTCCTCCCACTGAATGTGCCCTTTTCGTTTGAGAGCACTCAGTATTCTGCGTTCGACCTGGCGGTTAAAGCGCGTAATGAATCCGTCAGAAGAAGCGACAGGCACGACCAAAATTGTATGGTAGCCATTTCGGTTTCCTCCGAGTACATCAGTCAGCAGCTGGTCTCCGATGACAACGCAGTCCTCTTTTTTCAGCTCCATATTGCGCACCGCTCTGTTAAAGGCTTTGCCCATCGGTTTTCTTGCTTTATAAATGAATGGGATTCCAAGCGGTTCTGAGAAAAGTTTTACTCTTCTCTCATTATTATTAGAGACAATTGTCACTTTAATGCCGTGCTCCTTCATTTCTTCAAACCACTCGATCAAACGCGGCGTCGCGTTCGGTCTGTCCCACTCAACAAGCGTATTATCCAGGTCAGTAATAATTCCTTTTACATTTCGTTCCTTTAATTTCTCAGGTGTAATATGAAAAATATTTTTTACAAACTCGTCAGGTAAAAAAAACTTTTTTAACAAAACCCGCACCCTTCCCTTTTCTTTCTCTCAAAATGATTGTCGAAAAAAATCGAACTTGCGCCTAAAGAAAAACTGAGCAAAAAAATTTCGACAAAAATTGGGTTTCTTCACCAGGTGTGGATAAAATTACACACACTATCCACTCTTATTACATCACTCTTTAGACAAATTATAAACACGATACTCACAAGTTATCCACTTTCTGGTGTGGATAACAGAACGATTGTTCTTATATGCAATTCATGGTAGATTAAAGATAACTTCAGCCACAGATGAACGCAACTTATCAATGTATGCGTTAAAATCATGAATGATTCCAACTTTTAAGGAGGTGTCTCTCCCATTAATTGGGTTCCTAGCATGAGAAAACTGTCTGATGAATTACTAATAGAATCTTATTTCAAAGCCACCGAAATGAATTTAAACCGTGACTTTATCGAGTTAATTGAAAACGAAATAAAAAGAAGATCGCTCGGACATATTATTTCCGTATCTTCTTAATAGGAACTTGTCTATTTTTTCCGGGCGTATTTCCTTTTTTTACTCAGATGACTGATATTATATCACTTCGGTTACGGGCTTTACTACTGTTTTCAGTAAAAAACACCCCTAAAAAGAGGTGTTTTAAAGAGCTGGTTACTATGCTAACCAATATATGCCGCCCACAACCAGGAGAACAACAACTAAAACAACGATAAAAGCGTATCCATATGCTCTGCCTGCGCCATACATGTGAAGCGCCTCCTTAAATAAGGTTTATAACAGCCTATGTAGGAGAAATAAAACGGCTTAGGCCGTTGTC
Source organism: Bacillus sp. LR_5 (assembly GCF_042709275.1). Taxonomy (NCBI): domain Bacteria; kingdom Bacillati; phylum Bacillota; class Bacilli; order Caryophanales; family Bacillaceae; genus Bacillus; species Bacillus sp. LR_5. The sequence goes on from NZ_JAVAXX010000130.1 coordinate 10,586, forward strand.
CGGCTCAGTACTTCAAAACCTGTCCATCTTGTATTCCTTCATATACAATCCTTGCCCCTTTAGGTGTCATATGATTGCCTGAAGGATCTATCAGACCGGATTGGATAAGCGCTTCATCAGTTGCTTTTCCGCCGTCTGCTTCTATAAAATGCTTCCAGTTGTCTACAAGAGGGACATCCAGGCGCTTCGACACATCTCTTGTAATATCGTTGTATGAGTTGTGCCATTTCCTCGCCCCGCCTTTCGGTTCAAAAGAAGCTGCTTTATATCTCGAATAGTAAAACAGATGATGCTTCCCGTTTCCTTCAATAATTGGGATACATGTCATTAGGATGGGCTTGATCCCGTGTTTTCTGCTTTCTTTAATAAAATAAACCAGATTTTCTCTAAAACGCTGCTTCGACACTCGCGGTTTCCCCTCAGTCAGTATCGCGGCATCATTCGTGCCGAACATAATAAACAAATGCTTCGGTTTTTGATCCAGAACATCTGTCTGAAACCGCAGACGGGCATCCTCTGTCGTCTGTCCGCCGATTCCCGCATTGAGTATATCAAGCTTTCCGCGCTCAGCCGTTTTTAATATATTGACCCACTGTTGTGCTTTTGGATAATCGCGATAATCCCAATTAGAGCCTCGCGTATTGCTGTCACCAAATGCTACAACGTCTTCATATCCCCTTCCTTCGCATCCTGCTGTAACAAACAGCAGAAGAAAAAGGATAAAAAAATGCTTCATCTTTACACCCCCAAAAGCCTTACCTTAATGTTATACCTCTGTTTCCCTTCATTCAACGAAGAGTTTTTTTCGTTATCACTGTTTTTTCCTATTGTTAACGTGTCCCCCTCAATGAAAATCATTCTTTTAATGCGGCATATCAGGTGATTCTTTTCAAATTCCCTTCTCCTCAATCGAAAAAACACGCAATTAATAGGAAAGAAAATAACCTGAATCCACACTGGAAACAGGCTATCCCTTAAGTCCCACATTCACTTTAACTTCGATTTGAGCTTGGCCTTCGTTTTTGGTCCATAGATACCGTCTGCCGTTAATCCGTTCATGAGCTGAAAACGCTTGACGGCATTCGCTGTTTTCGGTCCATAAACCCCGTCTATTCCATTATTTTTGGCGCCCTTATCAGGATAAAAATGAAGCGCGGCTAAAGCCTTTTGCAGCTGCAGGACGTTCGTGCCCTTTCGATAAGGCGAAGTGAGTTTGATAACCCCTGACGGCAGCGGATATGTTGGAGATGACTCCTTTGGAGGTGTATTGAAGGAAGAAATTCCGTTTATAAAAGAACTCCACTGATCCAAGAGTTTTCGCGGACATTCTTTCCCGGACCATTTTTTATGGGGAACGACATGTTTCAGCGGAATATTGTTTTCCTTCATTAGTTTTCGGATCAGCCACTGGGCATTTGCTGTTGCTTTTTCAAAATCGCCGTCAGCATTTTCGCAGATTTCAATTCCAATCGATTTGCGGTTCCCTGTCCCATTTGTGCCGTCACCCGCATGCCAGCCGTTTTCATCTATCGGGAGATGCTGATAAATGACTGAATCGTCAACTGTATAATGCCAGCTTTCAGATGTGCTTGGATTTTTCACATAATTGGCATGCATTTTCGCATCCGCGCCTTTTGCGGTATTCGCTGTATTATGCACCGTAATGTAAGCTGGTGTCATCGCATAGCCAGGACGATTATCGTTCGATGCCGGTATAAAATCCTTTTTTATCGTGACCATTTCTATCCCTCCCTACTATTAAGAAATGCAGAAAACAGAAAGTTGGACAGCCTATTTTACAAGATACAAAAGAATTGTGTTCCCAATCCATACACGGTTTTCAGTTGAACCGCTGAAATGACACCAGTTATACTAATCCTAGATGACGGAGATTTTGGCTCCTGACATCACCTTAGTTGGGAGTGACCATAGAAATGTTAAAAAAGATACTAGGTATCATCGTGATGATTACTATCATTGCAGTCGGTTTTTTTCAGAAAGAAGCTTGGCTTGATGCAATCAAAGCAGGAGGGCTGTTTTCTGTTTTATTCAGTATGCTGCTGATTGCCGCTGATGTCTTTTTTCCAATTGTGCCGTTTGCTTTGGTTGCCGCTTTAAATGGCGCTGTGTTCGGAATGGCCAATGGGATTTGGATTACATTAACTGGATCAATGCTTGGTACAATGATGCTGTTTTTTTTCGCCAGGTACAGCTTTAGAGATTGGGCCAGAAAAAAAGTTCAGGCCTATCCTGCCATCCAAAGCTACGAGGCTTCCTTCCACAAAAATGCTTTTGCCGCTGTTTTACTAGGAAGACTCATTCCGGTTATTCCTTCTCTTGTCATGAACGTAATATGCGGACTGAGTCAGGTTCGCTGGCATGTTTTTTTCTTCGCGTCTTTCATAGGAAAAATCCCGAATATTATCGTTGTCACTATTGCAGGCGCTCATTTTACCAGCAATAAATTACTGTCTTTCAGTATTTACGGAGCCTACATTCTGATCATGATGCTGATCATTTATAAAAAGTTCCCTCATCTGCTGAAAGTGCAAAAAAAATAAGGAGGCCTGTTCGCCCCTTACTTTTTCTCTGTCGCATGGCCTCCGAATTCATTTCGAAGCGCAGCGACAACCTTTCCTGTAAACGTATCGTTTGTTAAAGAACGGTATCTCATCAGCAGCGACATAGCGATCACCGGAGTTGCCGTCTGCAGATCAAGCGCGGTTTCCACCGTCCATTTCCCTTCACCTGAGGAATGCATAATGCCTTTGATCTGATCCAGCTTCGCATCTTTAGCGAACGCTCGCTCAGTCAGCCCCATGAGCCAAGAGCGAATGACAGAGCCATGATTCCACACTCTCGCAACCTTTTCGTAGTCAAAATCAAATTGGCTGTTTTCAAGCACTTCGAATCCTTCACCGATCGCCGCCATTATTCCGTACTCAATGCCATTATGGATCATCTTTAAGAAATGTCCGCTTCCCGCTTCACCTGCGTATAGATATCCGTTTTCGACAGCAGTATCCCGAAACAACGGCTCTACAATCTCCCATGCTTCGGGGTCACCTCCCACCATAAAACAGGCTCCATGGCGCGCACCTTCCATTCCGCCCGACGTTCCGGCATCGAGATAATGAATACCCGCTTCTTTCATTTGATTGTAGCGGCGAATCGATTCTTTATAATGAGAGTTTCCGGCTTCAATGACAATATCGCCTTTGCTTAATAAAGGTGTCACATCACGCAAAACAGCATCGACAACGCCATGCGGCACCATAACCCATAGTATACGCGGCGTGTCTAATGAAGAAATCAACTCTTTTAGATTCGTTGTCCCCTCAGCCCCATATGCTTTCAGTTCATCAACAGCCGCTTGGTTTACATCATACCCGACCGCTTGATGATTGCGGTCTATGAATTGCTTTCCTATGTTTATGCCCATTTTCCCTAAGCCGATTAATCCGATTTTCATGTCTGTTCCTCCTGGTTGTCTAAAAAGCCTTTACTCTTTATGTTCCCTTTGAAATGTATTGTGATACGCAAAAAACAAAAGGCTTACAGGATTTTACTGCGCCTTCCTCCATTTTAATTTGCGTTATTCAGCATCAGATTTTTTTCCGGAGCGCTTTATCGATTTTACTTGCACGACTGCAAAATCAGGTGCATTTCTTATGTTTTTGTTCCCCCATTACCGACTCTCCTTTTATAACAAAAACCATCAGTTTATCCTTGATTTACCACCAATTTAAGTTAAAATATGGGAAGAGAATTCGATTTTTTCAGTAAAGAAGGTGACATGTTGCGCGATCAATCTCACACTCTCATTGGAGTTACGAAAACCACTGCATACTTTTTATACGCCGTACTTGCAATCATCGGACTTACAATCGAGTATTTTATCCCGCAATTTGCGAAATGGGCATTATCCCTCCCGTGGATTCCTTTTGAAGGACCGCTCCGGCTGGTCACCTCTTTTCAGGCAGCTGCATTTATTACTGCCCTGCTCGGAATGTCTGCGGGGATTTGGTTCGCTCACTCTGTTATTGCAATGCTGTTGTCTGTAAAGATAACAGATGACACAGTGGAATTAACCAAAGGAAAGAAAGTACAGACGATTCGTTCCGACGACATCGCTCTTGTGTTTATCGATCACAAACGGCTTGTCCTCTTAGGAACAGCCGGATATGAATTAGTACGGGAAGAAATTGATGAAAAACCAGTAAACGTCGAGAAGGCCTTTAGACAGCATCATTACGAATGGTCAACAGATGGTGATCCGTTTAAAGATCAATTTCGCCGGTGGATACCTGATGCACCAGACCTCTCGCCAGGCGCCCATGCTTTATTGAAAGCTCGTCACCATGCACTGAAAGACGAGGAAACAGACGATGTTGAAGAATTCCGTCTCGAACTGGCACAGCTGGGTATCGTTGTTCGAGACGAAGGAACACGCCAGTATTGGCGAAAAGCACAAACCTATCCTCCGAACATTCAGCATCGCGAAGGAACGTAACAACAGAGGCTCAAGAAAGAGCCTCTTCTTGATTACTGCACAATAAAGAGCACTCTGGTGCCGTCAGGATAACCGCTCATTTGATTCCCTACCCACGAGCCGGCCCCGCGATTATCAGAAGGCGTGACATATCGGACATCAGCTCCTGCGCCGCCTTCCTCACAAACCGCCATCGGCCACTCATCCCGATCATAGCCCGGCTTCGTCGGAATTCCTTTTAATGATTCCTGCCGCCTTTTGTCCGCTCCATCCCTGTCGATAGTGCAAATATCAGAATGACCATCTGCAATCGCATCTTTAATATGATCCCCCGTTTCCGGATAACGAGACAGCGGAAAATACAACACTTTGTCATACAAAGAAGCGCCTTGGATCTGTTGCGGAACCATTAAACAAAGAAGAACTGCTGCAGCAAGAAACAGGCCTGCCATCCATTTTTTCATTCTCATCCCCCCATACATTTGTTCATTTCAATGTATGGGCGCTTGATAAAGATTATTTTTAAAATTTGAAATTCATATGCTGCTTACAAAAGCCAAGCTCCCCTGCGAGAAATTTCCCGGTACAGACACAGACAGCCTCCCGCTCACATACATTTACATATAGGCTTTTGCCTACATACTTTTGTGGAGGTGACGATGGTGACAGGTGTTTTCGCAGCGCTCGGCTTTGTTGTTAAAGAGCTTGTCTTTTTAGTATCTTACGTGAAAAACAATGCCTTTCCACAACCGCTCTCAAGCAGCGAGGAAAAAAAATACTTAGAGCTCATGGCTAAAGGGGATGAACATGCCAGAAACATGCTGATTGAGCATAATCTTCGCTTGGTCGCCCATATTGTGAAAAAGTTCGAAAATACAGGTGAGGATGCAGAGGACTTAATCTCCATCGGAACAATCGGGCTGATCAAAGGAATTGAAAGCTATTCCGCCGGAAAAGGGACAAAGCTGGCGACGTATGCCGCGCGGTGTATTGAAAATGAAATCCTCATGCATTTGCGCGCATTGAAAAAAACAAAAAAAGACGTTTCCCTTCATGATCCGATCGGGCAGGATAAGGAAGGGAATGAAATAAGCCTGATTGACGTTTTGAAATCAGAAAACGAAGACGTGATAGATACGATCCAACTCAATATGGAGCTTGAAAAAGTGAAACAATACATTGACATTTTAGATGACCGTGAGAAAGAAGTGATTGTCGGGCGGTTTGGGCTTGATTTGAAGAAGGAAAAAACGCAGCGTGAGATTGCCAAAGAACTCGGTATCTCGCGCAGCTATGTATCACGGATTGAAAAGCGGGCGCTGATGAAGATGTTTCATGAGTTTTACCGGGCGGAGAAGGAAAAGCGGAAGAAAGCGAAGGGGAAATGATTTGGGGAGGCCGGGTTTAACATTCCGGCTTTTCTCTATTTCATTAAAGTTTCTTTTAAAAGAATTAGAGAAAGAATATATGAAAGAGTTATAAAAATCATTTTTTGTCATCGCTGATAAGCTCTCCGAGAAAGACGGTCAGGATCGTAACAAATGACTTGACTTATAAGTCCTTTGCTGGCATCCTCCCTCAAGCGATTCAAAGCCGGACGTTCTAAAAGCTCGCCAGTAAATCCTTCATCGGCATACTTCAACACATCCTTAGTCCCTGCTTTCTTGATACAGGCCTCGATCTGACTGTCGATGCTCGATCCCTTGATCGCTTGTTCCTCGGTCGATACCCTTACATATATTGCTATCACCCTGGATCTCCTTCCTATAAAGTTTTATTAAATAATGATAGCAATCGTTAATGCATTTGTCAGCTTGCGGTCCCTCGATGATTATCACCTTCATAAAATGCATCACCCCTTGGGTAATGCTATGTAATAACTGTTTGTCCTAATGAGGTGTTTTTCAATGAGTATGAAAGCAAATAAAAAAACCGATGGTTTGAATCATCGTTTTTTTTCTGACATATACCACGCCCACTTTCTCTTTTTGTAATTTTAGAAAATATATCAGATACCAAACTACAAATACTATAGTAATTAAGTAAGTTAAAATAATAATAAGATTCATCTAAT
>NZ_JAVAXX010000131.1:0-17060 GCF_042709275.1 Bacillus sp. LR_5
TCCATGAAGGCAGCAAGATGGCATAACCAAAAGGATATCCGTATTGAACATATCGAAGAGCCAAAAACGGAGCCGGGAAAAGTAAAGATCAAAGTCAAATGGTGCGGCATCTGCGGAAGTGATTTACACGAATATCTGGGCGGCCCGATCTTTATTCCGGTTGACAAACCGCACCCATTAACAAATGAAACGGCACCTGTCACAATGGGGCATGAATTCTCCGGTGAAGTTGTCGAAGTCGGAGAAGGCGTTGAAAATTATAAAGTTGGAGACCGCGTTGTAGTCGAGCCGATTTTTGCTACACACGGCCACCAAGGCGCCTACAACCTTGATGAACAAATGGGATTCCTCGGCTTAGCCGGCGGAGGCGGCGGTTTCTCTGAATACGTCTCTGTAGATGAAGAGCTTTTGTTCAAACTTCCTGATGAATTATCATATGAACAAGGCGCGCTCGTTGAACCTTCTGCAGTTGCTCTATACGCTGTCCGCTCAAGCAAACTCAAAGCAGGCGACAAAGCGGCTGTATTCGGCTGCGGCCCGATCGGACTTCTTGTCATTGAAGCGCTGAAGGCTGCCGGTGCAACTGATATTTACGCTGTTGAGCTTTCTCCTGAACGCCAGCAAAAAGCTGAGGAGCTTGGCGCGATCATCGTTGATCCGTCTAAAACAGACGATGTAGTCGCTGAGATTGCAGAACGTACAGGAGGCGGTGTTGACGTAGCATTCGAAGTCACTGGTGTCCCAGTGGTGTTACGACAAGCCATCCAGTCCACTACAATTGCCGGTGAAACCGTCATCGTCAGCATTTGGGAAAAAGGTGCTGAAATCCATCCGAACGATATCGTAATCAAAGAACGTACAGTAAAAGGAATTATCGGATACCGCGACATCTTCCCGGCTGTATTGTCATTAATGAAAGAAGGCTATTTCTCAGCCGACAAACTCGTAACGAAAAAAATCGTACTAGATGATTTGATCGAGGAAGGCTTCGGGGCTCTTATTAAAGAGAAAAGCCAAGTCAAAATCCTTGTCAGACCTAACTAATTTGAAACCAAAAAGAATCCGCACTCGGGTGCGGATTCTTTTTTTAATTATCCAATCACTTCAGCCCCAGAATCCTTCTTCGCCCCGCCGTGATCATAAGCACGGAAGTTTTCCTCCAGCTGTTCAAGAGAAAGTCCTTTCGTTTCCGGCAAAAACCTCTTCACAAACAGGACAGAGCAAATTCCTAATCCAACGAAGATAAAGAACGTTGTGGACAGGCCGATAGCTGCCAGCAATATCGGAAACGTGAAACTGACTGCAAAATTCACCATCCACAGACAGAATACCGTGACACCCATTCCCAGTCCGCGAAGGCGAAGCGGGAAAATTTCAGATAGCATCAGCCAAGTCACTGGTGAAATGGCGCCCTGCTGAAAAGCAAGAAATGTGACCGTTAATGACAGGACTACATATGGAAGTGCCGGTGATCCTTCAAGTACAAGTGAGAATATCCCGATTAGCAATAACGCTGTTGTCGTACCGATCAAGCCTGTCATCAGCATCGGCCGGCGCCCCACTCTTCCCAGCAGCCAGATTCCGACGAATGTTGCCAATACCGAAATCACGCCATTCGCAATATTTCCGATTAAAGCGGCTTCCGTTTGGAAACCGGAATTTCTTAGAATTTCAGTCCCATAATACATTATCGAATTCACACCTGTAATTTGCTGTACAATCGCAATCCCTAATCCAATAAACACAATACGGCGCACCCATGGGACTGAAAGATCTTTAAACGTCGCTTTTTCAAGCTGATCTTCTTTTTTGAAAGCGAATTCAATTTCTTGCAGCTCAGCTTCTGCCCGTTTTTCGTCCCTGATTTTTTTCAATACACGCAAAGCATCTTCTTTTCTTCCTTTAGAAACAAGCCAACGGGGACTCTCGGGCATTCTGATCATGCCGAAAAACAGGAACACGGCTGGAAGTGACGCAATGACCAGCATAAACCTCCACACATGGGAGTTGTCTCCCATTGTTGTTCCAAGGATCGCATTAAAAACAAAGGCCAAAAGCTGTCCTGATACAATCATCAATTCGTTCTGCGTCACCATCCGTCCCCTGCTTTCCACAGGAGACATCTCTGCTAAATAGGCAGGCACCGTTACGGATGCACCCCCAACCGCAATACCGAGCACAAAACGGGAAATAATCATGACCGTAACATTTGGTGCAAACGTGCACCCGATCGTTGAAATAAAAAATATAACAGCGAGGAACAAAATATTTTTGCGGCGGCCGTTAAAATCAGACATCCTGCCGCCAAATACAGCACCCAGTGCCGCTCCAAAAAGAAGTGAACTGGTGACAAGGCCCTCTGTGAAGGCATTGAGATTAAGCTGATCCGGCTCTCCCATATACGGCAAAGCTCCATTGAGCACACCGGTATCATAGCCAAAAAGAAGCCCGCCGAAAGTGGAGACTAAAATAATTGTACGTAAAAATGACATTTGATTGCCTTGTTTATTCATACTGTTTCCCCCAGTCTTTTTCAAAATGCGTATGTCAAAAACTTATTCCAGGGCTGCTGCCTTCCTCACATTTCGTAAGCAGGCTTCAGAAAATAGTTGTTCATGTTTTTATCCAATAACCTCATAACCTTCCCTTCTTCTTAGCATGTCAGTCCTGATGGAAGCGATTTCATTTCTCGCTAAAAGAACAATGGTCATTTCTTTGTGCATAACCTTGTAAATTTGGCATTTAATAGTCACTTGATAGTTCAATTGTAGTGATATGATAGTGACATTTTTGTTATATCTGATATTATCATAATTATAAAAACGCTTTCAGTCAATATAAATTTCTGAAATTTTTTTACTCTATAAAAGGAAAATCACCAATTCAAGGGGAAAATGAACGTTTTTCTTCATAAAAATGTGTGAATCAAGTCAAAAATCCTGTGATTTTCTGTTCATATCGATAAATGAGTAAGTTTTGGGTAACTTCATCTAAAATCAAACATTCGTTCAATTGTTTCAGACTTAGGATAAAAGGAAATAGAGAAGAAAATAAAAGAAGGCTGACTTAAGGGAGGTAACCAAAATGAATGAGGGTTATATCATTGCAGGCCTTTTATTATTGACAGCAGGGATGATTGATTTTTTATGGACCACGTTATGGTTAGAGAGCGGTGCCGGCCCGATCACAAGATGCCTGTCTGCCTGGCTGTGGAAGGGTTGCCGCAAAATCAGCGGTGACCACGCAAAGGTTCTAAGTATGGCTGGTCCTCTGCTGTTATGCCTGACGTTAGTGATATGGATCAGTCTATTTTGGAGCGGGTGGGTTTTGATTTACTCGAGTGACCCTCACTCACTTATGGAAACTCAATCAAAAGAACCGGCTTCCTGGTCAGACCGAATTTATTTTTCCGGCTATGTCATGTTTACATTAGGAAATGGCGACCTCGCTCCGAACGGAGGCCTATGGAAGCTTGTCACGATTATTGAAACAGCTCAAGGACTGCTTACCATCACGTTTTCTGTCACGTATTTGATTTCCGTCTTGAGTGCGGTTAATCAAAAACGCTCCTTTGCCCAAAGTGTATTAAGTCTAGGACATGACGGAACAGAAATCGTCCATAATGCATGGAATGGCAAAGATTTTCACGACATTGATTTTCTTCTTGTCGCTGCCTCATCAAAACTGGGAAAGCTGACCGCTCAGCATAACGCCTTCCCCATCCTTCATTTTTACCACAGCACGCAGCATCAGGAATCATCCATTATAGCTGTTGCTGTATTGGATGAGGCTCTAACCATTTTCAAATACGGAATTCCTGAACAATATCAGCCGAATCAGCTTCACATCAAAGAAGCGCGCTCAAGTATCAAAAACTACCTGGATACCGTTCATACTGCCTATATCCATCCTGCAGAACAAGCGCCGCCGGAACCAGACATCTCAAAGCTTCAACAATCAGGCATACCGGCTTTATCAAAGCAAACATTTCAAATTGCCGTCAATTCAATAAAGGAACGTCGTCAATTGCTGCTGGGAATTATCCAAGCGGGTGCTCGAAAATGGCCTGTTCAGGAGCAAGCAATAGGTAACGCTTATTCTCCTAAATAAAAAAGTCCCGAGTGTCTGATCACTCCGGACTTTTCACTGTATGATTCTTATACAAGCTTCTGGCCGCAATTCGGACAAAAATTGGCTTCGCCCGTTTTTGTTCCGCAGTTTGGACAGAAATTCGGTTTGTTTCCGCTGCCAGTTGACTGTGGGCCTGATGACTGTGCCTGCTGATTTTGATTCATTTGGTTCATCATCTGATTGGCCATATTCATTCCCATCATCATTCCAGCCATATCCGAAGCCGCTCCGCCTCCGCTCATCTTTCCGGATGCCATTCCATCCGTCATTGATATTTGCTGGTATCTGTTCACATCCCCAACCATACCGTAGGAAGCGTTCTTTGTAATCATATCTTGAACCTCTTGAGGATAATTAAAGCTCATGATTTGAAAACCAGTGACCGTCATCCCGTCGCTTATTAATTGCATATCTAAGTCCTCTTGAATTCCCTTGGCAATATCAAAAGCGTTTGCTTGAAGATTAAACATATCTTTCCCTTCTCTTGTGATCCACTTCATGAGAAGCTGATCCAGAATAGAAATGATACGGGTTTTAATATCCTCTACAAAATATTGATCTTTCACGCCAGCGATTTTATCAATCAGGCTGATATAGTCCTGCACCTTGAAATTAAATGTGCCGTTTGCGCGAATGGGCATCCCGCCTGGCATTCCCGCTGCCGGAATATTTATCGCCTGTTTTGTTCCCCATCTTACGGTAAATTCCTTCGTATTGACAAACAGCACCTCAGCTCGCATGCCGCTGTTAAAGCCAAACTTAAAGCCCTTTAACGTTGAAAGGAATGGAATAATTTCTGATTCAATATCATAATCACCATCATCTTGAAAGACTCCTTCAACCCGCCCATTGTTCAAAAAGACAGCATCCTGTCCGGGACGAATGATTAAACGGCTCCCTTTTTTGATTTCACGATTGTTCCATTTATAAAAAATCATATCATCTCTAAATTCTTCCCACTCTACTACATTCGCTAATTGATTTCTGAAAAACGACATTACGCCTCTCCCTTTCTCTATTTCTTACATTTAAAAACTGCCCCGGCTCCCACTGTATGACGTGCCGCCTTTCGTAACACCGCCATCGCTGCCGCTGTCTTTATCTGATGGTTTTCTTTCTCTTGTTACAGTCGTTCTAATATAAGTGTCGTATTGATCAATCACATCAGACGTACGCTGATCCATATATGTATTTCCATTAACCGTTACTTTGCCGCCTGCATGATAAAGCATGATTGAAACCGCAATTCCCCCGACTGCGATGGCAGCAATCAGCTGAAACCACCATATAAAGAATATGTTGTCGGGGTTTACTCCCGGTTTTATGCCCATATCTTTATAGGAAAGCTGAATATATGTCTCAAAAGCTTCAAAATAATTTTCATTGGATAAATCAGATGAAATCGTATTTCTGATGCTATTGAGCCTGCTGTTGTCCAAATACTGTTCGGCTTTTTTGAAGCCTGCGATAAACACTTCTCTGTTTGTCATATCAATGGTCAAAATGGCTGTACTGCCTTTTCCGTAACGATCATAAAAATCGCCGGTATAGTCTGCAATATCTTCACCGTTTGTGCTTTTGGTCGTAATAATGATGAAATCAGTGTCCCTCTTTGCACCCAGCTCTGCCGAGAGAGATTCAAGTTTTCCGATCTCCGCTTTTGACAATAGATGAGCGCGATCGTACACATGCTGCTGCGATTCAGAGGCTCTTGCCGCTTCGATACCCAGTAAAGGCATCATGATGAAGACAGCCAGCACACCAAAGATCGCTTTCCCAAAAAATCCACGCATCAAAATCCGCCTCCCATCATCAATGAGACGAGCTTCAACGCAAGAAATGTCCCGCCTGCTATTCCGCTAAACCATGCCGCCACTTTTCCTCGACTGATCGGCGGCTTTCCGACAACCTTTCCTGTTTGCCCGTTCATCGCAAAGATATGCTCCGCTCTTTCATAATCGTAACTGACCATCCAAACGGGAAGCAAAACATAAAAGCTGTTCACGTTTTTCGTGTGAATATGTTTGTCCCTCACATTGACTGACGTATATCCGGAAAAAGTAGAATGGATGTATGAATCTATATAACTGCTGATTTTCTCTTTTGCCCTCGGAAAAAGCTCCTCATCGGTATAATTGTACTTTTCCGCAATATAACCGGCCAAATATGCCGTTTGAAAGTCCTTCAGCTCTTCGTATGAATAAGGCTCCAATTTGTCCATTAATTCGTCTTTCATTTTTTCAGAGGCATCGACAGGGATTTTCAAATAATCGAGATTGATATCACGAAACGCTTCAAAGTGCTCTGTTTCCGTGCAAATATAATCCCCTTCTTCATATTGATGGACTCTGGTACAGTTTGCTCTCACCTGTACTTCACTATTTAAATCAAACATCCAAAACGGAATATACATGCCGGTGATGCTTTTAATGCGATCGGCAGACATGAAACCTCTTGGTGTCAGAAGGCCTTTTTTGCACCACTTTCGAAATGCCTGCTCCGCTTCTTGCTTGCTGATTGTAAATGGAATGACCTTCGCCGGCGCCAAATGTCCTGATAAACGATCGGCAAGTATTGCAGCACCTCCGCAGAAGCTGCACGTCGTTGCTGTCGTTTCAGCTTCCGTGATCAAAACGGCACCGCAGTTTTCACATTGATATTCTTTTGCTTCATCATCAGAAAACCGTGCCGCAATGTTTTCTTTCGGAAGGCTTTCAATATTGTCCTGTCTTCCGCAGCTGCTGCAGGATAACGAGCCGGTTTCACTGTCAAATGCCATATCACTGCCGCAGTTCGGACACTTATAAGATATTATCATTACCGTTCCCTCTCACATCTTATGATAAAATGACGCCGCAGCCGAGAGCTGCGGCCTCCTATGTATTACTTATCGAGCATCATTTTCGCTTTTAACGCCGCAAGTTCATCATCAACCTGGCTTGAACCGCCAGTGTCATACTTTGCAGTCAGATCAGCCATATCATCCTGCGGAGCGCTGTTCAGTTCAGCCATTGCATTGGCCTGATCAAGTGCCTTATTTACTTTGTCCTCCATTCGGCCGAATGCAGACATTGATTGGCTTGTACTTGAAACAGAAGCGCCTAGTTTGTTCATTCTTTCTTGCGTTTTCGCTACTGCCCACTTCGCCTTGATCATATTTTTGCGTGCTTCCAGCTCTCCAATGTCAGATACCAATTTGTCATGCATCTTTCTCATCTGTGCGGCATTGGTTGCAGCAATTTGATTCGCCGCCTGCAGCTTAGAAAGCTTTGACTCCAAAGATGTTTTTCTTTCAAGAAATTTTCTCGCATCGCTCTCATTCCCGGCTTGCAGCGCCTTCATTGCATAGCTTTCCATCTTTTCCATATCCGCCTGGCATTCGTGATATTCTCTTTTTGCTCTCTGCTCCTCGGCCATAACAGCTGCTGTTTCTGCCTTAACCTTAGCCAAATCGCTATTCATATTTCTTAAATATTGATCTGCCATTTTCTCCGGATTTTCAGCCTTGTCCAATAAAGCATTGATATTCGCAGACATAATATCTTTAAATCTTCCAATTATACTCATTATATCGTTCCTCCTAAAGCTAATTCGGTAACACTTGTTACATATACTATTTATTATCGTTAAAAGTTTCACTTTTTTAATAAAAAATGACATTCCAAACAAAAAATACACAACTTTTTACCCGAACAAAAATGTAAACAATAAAAAAAGATGCCTCCAAAAGTCCAAAGACTTTCAAGAAACATCTTCAATGTTTACAAAGAAACTTCAATCTCATCCAAGCTCGGCAGTGCATCAATCGCTCCAATTTTAGTACACACAAGAGCTCCGACCTTATTGGCAAACGCCACAATCTCACGCAGTTTCACAAAATCAGCATCTACAGATTGAATCTGATCCGTATTTGCCAATTGATATAAAGCCGCACCGACAAAAGCATCTCCCGCCCCTGTTGAGTCAATTGATGTCACCGGAATGCTTGGAATGATTTCATGGTCTTTTCCATTGGAAAGAAGCGTTCCGCTTTTCCCAAGTGTCACAGCGACAATGTTGGCTCCGATCTCATGAAGGATCGCAACACCCTTTTCATGATCCTTCACACCGCTGATAATCTCAAGCTCCTCGTCACTGACTTTCACAAAATCACTTACAGCGATCGCTTTTTTCGCAACACTTACAAACTCTGAGACTCTTCCCCTCCATAAATCTTCACGGTAGTTAGGGTCAAACGAAATAAACTGTCCATTGTCTTTCGCACTCGACATCAGCCGTAAATAGGCTGAGCAAAACGGATCTGATAGCAGTGCCGTTGCAGAGCCGAAATGAAGGATTTTCGCTTCGTTTAGTTTTTCCTGGTCAATATCCTCCAGCGTAAACAAAGCGTCCGCGCCTCTATTAAAAACAAAGTCACGCTCTCCATTTTGTTTTAATGAAACAAAAGCAAGCGTTGTAGGCGCTTTCTCATCCATCACCAGCATAGAGGTATCGACGTGTACAGCGTCCAAAGTTTGCTTCAGAAAATACCCAAACGGATCCTTTCCTACTTTTCCGCTGAAAGCGGCGTCTCCTCCCAGCTTGGCAATTGCTGCCGACACATTCGCCGGTGCCCCGCCGGCACTTTTCAGGAATTGGCGCCCTTCCATTAAATCAACGTCAACATCGGTACAAAAGAAATCGATCAACAATTCCCCAATACAAACTACAGAATGACTACGCATATTATCACACTCATTTATAAAGTCTAGATTACAGTCTCAGTATATTACTTTCTGCCATAAATACAACATTGAATATTAAAAATTTTACATATATTTATCTCGCAGACCTTTGCTCCAGCTCAGAGATGATGTGTTTATATCTTTTTTCCGTTAAAGGATAGAAGGAGATAAGAATAATAGAAAGCAAAATGAAAAACCCCGGAATCAAAGCATTCATATTTTTAATCGCATTCAATGACGCAACTGTCTGGTCTGTATTCGCCACATACCCGGCGATTCCTAAGTAAATGGCCGAAAATGACCCGGCTAACGCAACGCCCAATTTATTAATAAAGCTCATGCTCGAAATCACAACACCATCCGCGCGAACCCCGGTTTTCCATTCCGCATAATCGACACAATCCGCCACCATTCCCCAAGCAAGCGTATTTAAAGGCGTTGTGAAAAATCCCGAAACGAAAAGCCAAATGAAAATGAGTGTAATGGAAGAATACGGCGTAAAATGCAGGCCGGCATAAGAAATAAGCGATAGAGCTGCCGTGATGATCATGACTTGTTTTCTGCCCCACTTCTCAGAAAAGAAAGGAATAAACAAATTGCTGATCAGCGCTGCTCCGAAAAATAAAACGGTGCCCATAAATACGAACTCTTTATGGTTGACGTTATACGTAAAATAATACACCATCGTGCTGAGCTTAATATTAAACCCGATCGCAAAAGCCAAAAAGGATGAAATTAACATAAGCAAGGGTTTGTTTCGGAATAAAACGGAGAATGTCTTTTTGATCCCTTGTTTTTTTCTCTTTTTAGGCTGAATCCGCTCCCGTACAGTAAAGAAACTAAATAGATTCAAAACAATGCTGACCGCCGCATAGATGAGCGCAGTCATTTGAAATCCAAACGCCTGATCCTCTCCTCCGATAGCAGTTGCAAGCGGTGTCGCACAGGAAATGGATAAAAGAATGCCGATATACACCAAAATCATCCGGGTTGTGGTCAGAACCGTTCGTTCCTCCACAGAATTCGTCATCCGCCCCGTTAAGCTGTTCACCGGGATCGTTTGCATACTAAAGGACATCCCAAGCAGAATATAAGTGACATACGCATATACCATATTTCCGGTCTCACCGAAATGAGGCGTCGTGAAACATAAGAATGTGAATAGCGCAAAAGGAAATGCCACCCACAGCAAATATGGCCTTGCTTTTCCCCACCTTGTATTCGTTTTATCTAAAATCAATCCCATGATCGGGTCAAAAATAGCATCCAGCACACGCACAACAAGAAACAAAGTTGCGATCACCGCAGGCTGAATGCCGCCGACGTCTGTATAATAGAATAATAAGTATGCGTTTACAAACTGAAAGATAATATTATACGACATATCGCCGAATCCATAACCGATTCGTTCAAACCAGGACAGTCCGGTACTGGATTTTGACTGATGCTTCACTTTCATTGCCGTTACTTTTTCTGTTTCAATCATCATTTCCCACCCCAAGAATCCGTTTTCATTTCCAGTAAATAAGAGGGAGAATATGAAGATCCTCCCTGTTCACTCAGCGATTTGGATACACCATCACTTTTAAACATTCATTCTTAAATTGAAGCGCCCGTTCCATCGCCTCTTGTGTCTGCTCCAGCGAATATTGGTCCGTTACTAGATGCTTCGTGTCCACAATGCCGGAAGCGAGAAATTCGATTCCCTTTGGATACGTATTGGCATAACGGAAGATCCCGTAAATATCAATCTCATTATCCGCAATAAACGGCACGTTGAGCGGAATCTCGTTCTGTGAAGGCAAACCGACAATCGCCAATTTTCCGCCCCGGCGCACAGAAGCCAGTGCGGATTGCAATGCCGCTGGATTCCCTGCTGTTTCCCAAGCAACATCAACGCCTCTATCATTCGTGATCGTTTTAATCTCTTCAAGTGCATCCTGTTCACGTATATTAATAATATGAGTCGCTCCCATTTTTTTCGCAGCTTCTAACCGCAGCGGCTCTAAGTCGGTGACAATGATTGTGCCTGCCCCAAATGCTTTAGCTGCGGCAACAGCCATTAACCCAACAGGGCCCATCCCCATAATCGCAATCGTTGATCCGGGCTGTAGCTTCGTTCTGGCCGCCGCATGGATGCCGACAGAAAACGGCTCGATCAAAGCAGCATCTTCATAAGAAAGTGAGTCTGGGATAGAGAAAACAAAGTCCTGACGCATTTTAATATATTGGACAAACGCGCCGTCTACTGGCGGCGTGGCCAAAAACTGTACATCCGGACAAAGGTTATAACGCCCTTCTTTGCACGCTTCACATCGTCCGCACGTAACACCCGGCTCTACAGCGACGCGGTCTCCCACCTTGAATTGATCGACAGATGATCCGACAGCGGCAATTTCACCCGCGCATTCATGGCCAAGGATAAATGGTTTTTCCACTACATAGTTGCCGATTCGTCCATTTGTATAGTAATGCAGATCAGATCCGCAAATTCCGACAGCCATCACCTTAATCAACACTTCATCATGATTGATGTCAGGCACAGGCAATGTTTCGATTTTGATTTCTCTTGTGTTGTGCATAACAGCCGCTTTCATGTTCTGAGGTACTGTGTGAGTCATTTGGCAAGTTCCTTTCTTTAGAAAATAAAATGTAAGTGCATACATTTTTGTTTTCTCTGTTACTGCCCTCATTTTATCTGCTTTTCAACACGTTCAACAGCCTTTCCTGCTGTATAAAAGGACAGCGGCACTGTACTTTTATTTTTTCATATACAAAAAACGCTGGATTGATAAAATAGTACTAATAGGAGGTGCAGGCTTATGGCTGAACTTGAAAACCGAAAACAATTTGCACAACTGCTGGCACCTGGCGTCAAAACGCTAAAACTTCATCCTGATTATAAAGTCAGAAGGAAAAAGAATGAAAAAACAGGACAGTCTTACATAGATAAAATCGCACTCCAGCTGGGAGTCTCCCCAAACACGATCAAAAGCTGGATCGGACAGATGGGGGCAAACTACATTCCCGGAAGAATCGACGACGGAAAACTGTTCGGAATGATCTGGATCATTCTCGAAAAGACCGACTTGGATATCGAGTGGTTGACCGACTTGCTGGAAGCCACCACTATCCCAGTCATCAAACCCGCATTGCCTGTATGGGCAGCATCCTGTTTGAAAAAAGCGAAAATACTGCGAAAAGACGGATTATTCGGGGCTCCGAGTGAAGACGAAATTGAAAATGTAGTAAAACGGCTGTTTCATGACAGACCCAGCCATGAAACGAATGCGCTTACAGAACAGCCTATCACTCATAATTTACCCTCACGCTGGTCCGGACGCTTTATCGGGCGCAGCTTTGATATGGAAGCAATACGGCAATGGATGCTTTCTCCGTCACCAGTCTGTTTAATCACCGGCTGGGCTGGCATGGGAAAAACCACAGTCGCTCTTGAAGCCGCCTATTCCTGTGTCGGCGATACTTCAGATTGGCCCGCATTCAACAGTATCATCTGGGTCAGCGCTGATTGGAAAGGATTGAGCTTTAGCGATTTTTTAAATACGATCGCCTATCAGCTCGGGCGCACAGAACAAATCGATAAATCAATCAATGAAAAACGGTTCGTCGTCCGCAATGCGTTAGCTAATTACACTAGAGAAAAACCGATCCTGCTGATCGTTGACAGTATTGATACCGCAGAACGTGACATTCATGAATTTATCACCAGCCTTCCTCAAGGCGTGAAAGTCCTCCTCACAGCGCGGGAAAACGTAAAGCAGACCTATCGGGAAAGCTTCGGAGAAATGACAGCCATTCAGCTAAGCGGTCTTGACCAAACAGATGCCCACGAATTTTTTCAACAAGAAGTGCATCACTGCTTACAAACATGCAACCTCCCACGTAAACGGGAAAAGCTGGAGCAGCTGTTACATCTATCATCTGACCTGAAAAACGAATTCATTTCAGCGACTGCCGGAAACCCGAAAGCCATGGCACTCAGCATTGCCTATATGTCAGACGATGACATCCCCGCTCAGCAGCTGATTCATGAGTTTGGAAAAGCAGGCTACTCACTGCTGGAATTGTTTGAATTCCTCTTTGGCCGCACCTGGGATAGATGCAATGAAGATACGCGAAAGCTATGGCAGACGCTTTGCTTTTTCAGCAAGCCGCCTGATGAAAAAAGCTTGGCGGCAGCAGCCGGATTAGACGCCCGCCGTTTTCATTACGCTATGGAGCAAATGCGGTCATATGCGCTGATTCAGCCGGAACGAAGCCAAGGCAGGACACAATACTTAGCGCACCAAACCGTTGTCGCTTACGGAGAACAGCACTTGTCCGAACAGCACGAATATGAAAAAGAAGCCCGCAATCGCTGGGCGCACTATTATATTGATTATGCCGAAACCCATTTAAAGCGGGAACAGCCCAACTCTATCTATTGGAGCTACCTGCTGGGACGGAACTTAGATCAAATGAAACAAGAATGGCCAAACATCTTAAAGGTCATCCAATGGGCAAGTGAAACTGAACAAAAAGAAATCCTAATCGAACTCATCACCCGCATTAGCCATTTTCTAAGCAGAATCAACCTGCCCCTGCGAATCGAATACGGACGCAAAGCGGCCGACGCCGTCCATCACTTAGGCCAACACACACGAGAAGCGTACTTCCGAATCGACACAGCAGGCTGGGCTCTGATGGAAGTCAATGATTTAGACGGAGCGCTTCAGCAAATAGAAGCCGGGCTGAAGATTCTTGAACAATCAGACGCTCACGATGCCTATGATCTAAAGGTTTGGGGACATGCACTCAAAGCAAGGCTGTTTTTAAAAGCCGGGCAACAGGAAAAAGCAGAGACCATTTTAAGAGAAATTGAAGATCAACCGATTTCCCCTACCATTCAACACAGAGTTCTATTGGTTCGCGGTGACTTAAGCTTTGCGAGAGGTCATCATGAAGAAGCCATTCAATTATACGAAGCGGCAAATGAAATCAGCTCCACGTACGGCGGTGAAAAAACGATAGAAGCCTATTTCAATCTGGGTGTCGCTTACGTGAAATATGGTCAATTTGAGAAAGCGGAAGAAGCCTTTGAGCAAATGCTCTATGACAAACATAACGCCAATCAGGTTGAGTTGATCTATTATTTTTACGGGATGGCGCAGCTGTTGAACCGTAAAGGAGAGAAAACGAAAGCTATGGAAGCTAATCAGAGAGCGATTCGTTTGATTGATTCGTGGGAGCCTGCGATTGGGATTCGGGGAGAGGTGGAAGAACTGGCAATGGTGATTAAAGAAAACGACTAGTACGCATAGTAGTTCTGTCAGCAATCTCACTCAATAAATAGGAAAGGCCAACTGAAGTTGCAGTTGGCCTTTCGTTTCTTATTAAGGTCTACAAATGTACTGAACCAGGTTTTCCCGTATTTATCCTTTCTCTTATAAAGGAAAGCGTATCATTTGCCAGTTTTTTGCGACAAAAAACAATACCGGAATGACCACAATCGTAGACATATCTTGTGGGTTTCCCCCAACTTTCCCATAAATAATCTGCATCTTTTAAGTCAATATACTGATCATGTTTAGCAGAAATCAGCAGAATGTTATCTTTATTAACTTTCGGCAAGGCTTGACTAGGATCTGTGATATTCCAATATTTTGTTAAATCTTCATAGGTCACACCATTTTGTTCTAATTCTTCTCTTATGAATTTACCTGGGATCGTGTTCCATATTGAATAAGAAAGGCGATTGGCATAAAAGATTGATACCACTACATCAATTTGAGATTCTAGGGTAGCAATTAGATTAGTGATCCATCCCCCTAAACTTACTCCCACTATGATAACAGGGCCTTTTTTATTTGCTTTTATCCAGTAAATTAATGCCCGTAAATCTACAATGGCCTGTCTTGTCGACTCAATTGTACGATCCATATTTGCACTAATCATCAACTCGCCACTATACAGTGAATTTTCCGGTTCTCTTTCAAAATGGTATGGAAGAGAATAATAATGCATGTTCCATGCCTAAATCGTTCATTATACGCTTACGAAATATCTTTTTGATCCTATTGTACGAATCCATGCGCCAGCCGTGTACAAAGATGACATTGGGTTGATCTATATCATTTTCATGTAAAAAAACCTCCCCTTTTAAAGTATCATTAACAGGATTCCCAGATTGAATTAAAGATTCATAACTAAATGTTCCAACTCTATAATTTTTTTTAGATTCATTCAAATCAATTGAAACATCAGCTATATTTGCACTGTAAAATTCCTCTCTATCATTTATATCGGCTTTAAAAGCAGCAGAAAAATGTTTATCTTTGCTTCTTTTTCTGTGTAAATCATATAAAGCCAAACGATCTATCATTTTTGAGAAATGCACTATTAAGTCCTCCTTGATAATCATAAAAAACTAATATTAGAGTTAATAATTGGATTGTCGGTCTCCATAGAGTCGGGATGAATATTATCAAGATGTTGGTGGAAGAACCTAACTACATCGCCAGTGAATTTTTGAGAATCAGATTATTCTGCCGTTCTATATATTTAACATACATCGTCTTAGTAGCTAAAAAGCAGCACAAATAGACATTTTAATAGGTTTTCTCTTTGACAGTGTTTTCCTTGGGGAAACGTCTAAGAGTGTTGGTGACACTATTTATTTAGGTAACTGGGGCTTTTTTGTCTTATGAGAGGATACCATCTCCTGTCTGCAATAGTGAGAGAAGTAACAGAGGTCTGGACGAATAATTTTTAAACCCATTTTATAATCATAACAGAAGTGCAGTTTACTGAAGTTACAGTAAGCCGTTTGTCAAAGAAGACGTAAACAGGAATCTGAGCCGGTGGAATTTTGTATTTTGGTCAATTGAATAATTCATATCGGGATTATCAAAACTATTGAAAATCGATATAGAACAGTGCTGAAAAAATCAAACTACGAAAGACAGAAAAAAAAGAAGCTTCTCACAAGTTCAGTGAACTCATGAGAAGCCTCGAAAATTTATTAATGGATCAATAGGGCATCAAAAATGACGTCCGTTGCCGACAAACCCTTGTAAATCAAGGGTTTTTTGTCGGTTTTACATCATGCCGCCCATACCGCCCATGCCGCCCATGTCAGGCATTCCACCGCCAGCGTTTTCTTCTGGCTTGTCAGCGACAACGGCTTCAGTTGTTAGGAACATTGCAGCTACAGACGCAGCGTTTTGAAGAGCTGAGCGTGTAACTTTCGTTGGGTCAACGATACCTTTTTCGATCATGTTTACCCATTCGCCAGTTGCAGCGTTGAAGCCTACGCCGATTTCTTCGTTTTTAAGGCGCTCAACGATGACAGATCCTTCAAGACCAGCGTTATGTGCGATTTGACGGATTGGCTCTTCAAGCGCGCGAAGCACGATGTTGATACCTGTTTGAGCATCGCCTTCAGCTTCAACTGCAGCGACTTTGTTATATACGTTTACAAGCGCTGTACCACCGCCGGATACGATGCCTTCTTCAACAGCTGCGCGAGTTGAGTTCAAGGCGTCTTCGATGCGAAGTTTACGCTCTTTCAGCTCAGTTTCAGTCGCAGCGCCGACTTTGATGACAGCTACGCCGCCAGCAAGTTTAGCAAGACGCTCTTGTAATTTTTCTCTGTCGAATTCAGAAGTTGTTTCTTCCACTTGAGCGCGGATCTGAGTCACGCGGGCAGAAATTTTGTCTGTTTCGCCAGCGCCTTCAACGATTGTTGTGTTTTCTTTAGTAACGACAACTTTAGAAGCGCGTCCCAATTGAGCGATTTGAGTAGATTTCAGGTCAAGGCCAAGATCTTCTGTGATGACTTCTCCGCCAGTAAGGACAGCGATGTCTTCAAGCATTGCTTTACGGCGGTCACCGAAGCCAGGAGCTTTAACAGCAACTGCGTTGAATGTGCCGCGAAGTTTGTTCACAACAAGTGTTGCAAGTGCTTCGCCTTCAACATCCTCAGCGATCAGAAGCAATGGTTTGCCTTGCTGAACAACCTGCTCAAGCACAGGAAGGATTTCTTGAATGTTTGTGATTTTTTTGTCTGTGATTAAGATGTAAGGATTGTCAAGAACCGCTTCCATCTTATCAGAGTCAGTTACCATGTAAGGAGACGCATATCCGCGGTCGAATTGCATACCTTCAACAACTTCAAGCTCAGTTGTGAAGCCTTTAGACTCTTCG
>NZ_JAVAXX010000132.1:0-16876 GCF_042709275.1 Bacillus sp. LR_5
AAATTATAAAACGGATTTCACCCAATCTTCTACAGAAGCCAAAGCTTCTTCTAATTTTTCCGGCTGTTTGCCGCCTGCCTGTGCCATATCCGGACGGCCTCCGCCGCCTCCGCCGCAAACTTCCGCAGCTTGTTTGACCAGCTTGCCGGCATGTAGGCCTTTCTCAATGAGATCCTTTGTGACTCCGGCAGAGATATTGACTTTATCGTTTTGTACCGCACCAAGCACGATCACCGCAGAGCCAAGCTTTGCTTTGAGTTCATCCACCATTGTACGCAGATGGTTCATATCTTTCGCATTTACTTTTTCCGCAAGCACACTCACGCCGTCAACTTCTTTTACTTTCGACAGAATCGCTCCTGCCTCCACGTTGCCGAGTTTCGCAAGAAGAGATTCATTTTCTCTTTGTGCTTCCTTCAGTTCAGCATGCAGAGCCGCAACCCGTTTCGGCACTTCTTTGATATTTGTTTTCAGCTCGTCAGCAGCCTGCTGTAATACTGAAATCTGGCTGTTCATTTCGACGTAAGCGCCTTGTCCCGTTACAGCTTCAATCCGTCTTGTGCCTGCTCCGATTCCAGATTCAGAAACGATTTTAAACAGACCGATTTCTGCTGTATTTCTGACATGACAGCCGCCGCATAGCTCTAAACTGTAATCTCCGACTTGAACGACCCGGACAATATCGCCGTATTTTTCGCCGAACAGAGCCATCGCGCCCATTTCTTTTGCTTCCGCGATCGGCTTCAAGTCGATGCTGACCGGGATGCTGGCCCAGATCTTTTCGTTTACGATTCTTTCAATTTGCTCAAGCTCTTCTTTTGTCACTTGGCCAAAATGCGAGAAGTCAAAACGAAGACGGTTTTCAGTCACAAGAGATCCTGCCTGATTGACATGAGTTCCTAGAACGTCTTTTAGTGCCTGATGCAATAAATGCGTTGCCGTATGGTTTTTAATGACGCTGCTTCTCATATGGTCTTCAACTTCAGCAGTTACATGCAAGCCTTTTTGTACAGTACCGCTCTCGACAACACCTTCATGCACATGCTGGCCGTTCGGCGCTTTTTGCACATCTTTAACTCTCACTATTGCCTGTTCGCTGCGGAGATAGCCTTTATCCCCGATTTGGCCGCCGCTTTCAGCATAGAATGGTGTTTCATTAAGAATAATTTGTACGCTTTCTCCTTCATGAGCCTCATCAATTAATTGGCCGTCCTGAAGAAGCACAATGACATTGGCATCAGCTTTTGTTTGAGAGTACCCGACAAATGTGCTTTCATCGGTCACCTCGCGTAATGCGCCGCCCTGCACCTGCATGCTGCCGACATCCTGGCGAGCGTTTCTTGCCCGTTCACGCTGCTGATTCATTTCTTCTTCAAAGCCTTTATGGTCAACCGTCATGTTCTCGTCTTCTGCGTATTCTTCAGTCAGCTCAACCGGGAATCCATACGTATCGTACAATTTAAACACGTCAGCACCTGAAATAACGCTGCTGCCCTTGTCTTTTTCTTTTTTGATCATTTCTGACAGGATGGCAAGCCCTTCATTAAGTGTTTCGTGGAAGCGCTCTTCCTCGGTTTTGATGACTTTTGCAATGAAATCCGCTTTCTCTTTCACTTCAGGATAGAAATCAGCCATGATTTCAGCGACAACCGGCACTAAATCGTACATGAACGGACGGTGGATGTTGATCGTTTTGGCATAACGCACAGCCCGGCGCAATAAGCGTCTTAATACATAGCCGCGGCCTTCATTTGACGGAAGCGCTCCGTCACTGACAGCAAAGGCAACCGTTCTGATGTGGTCGGCAATCACTTTAAACGCAGTATCTTTCACATTGTCTGTGCCGTATGTTTCACCGGAAATGGTTTCTGTTGCTTTGATGATTGGAACAAATAAATCGGTATCAAAGTTTGTCGGGACATTCTGGATGACTGATACCATTCTTTCAAGCCCCATGCCCGTATCAATGTTTTTCTTCGGAAGCGGCGTGTACGTACCGTCAGGGTTATGGTTGAACTCAGAGAACACAAGATTCCATACTTCCAGGTAACGGTCGTTTTCTCCGCCTGGGTAAAGCTCCGGATCTTCTGGATCGTTTCCGTATGCCTCACCGCGGTCGTAGAAGATCTCCGTGTTCGGTCCGCTCGGTCCTTCACCGATGTCCCAGAAGTTCCCTTCCAGGCGAATAATTCTTTCCTCAGGAATACCGATTTTTTTCGCCCAGAATTCATACGCCTCTTCATCTTCAGGGTGAACCGTAACAGAGAGAAGCTCTTTGTCGAAACCGATCCACTTGTCACTCGTTAAAAACTCCCACGCCCATGTAATGGCTTCTTCTTTGAAATAATCGCCGATGGAAAAGTTTCCGAGCATTTCAAAGAATGTGTGATGGCGCGCAGTTTTACCTACATTTTCTATATCGTTTGTTCTGATCGCTTTTTGAGCGTTTACGATTCTTGGATTTTCCGGAACAACACGGCCGTCAAAATATTTTTTCAGCGTCGCAACACCGCTGTTGATCCAAAGCAGTGAAGGATCCTCATGAGGCACTAATGACGCGCTCGGCTCTACCGCATGTCCTTTTTCTTTAAAGAAATCCAAAAACATTTGACGCACTTCCGCAGAAGTTAAGTGTTTCATTGTATTTCCTCCTCTATAAAAATCGAAATTCTCTTTAGTGACAGCAAAAAAGCCCTCCCCCTATGCAAACCACGCGTTTACACAGGGACGAGAGCTGTCTCGCGGTACCACCCTGATTACGGGCCTTAACATTCGCCCGTCACCTTTTACCCTGTAACGCAGGATATGCGGCAGTGATTAACTGCACTCAGGATTAGCTTCCTCCGATCTTCTGATAAAGCTCCTTTCAGCTTACGGAGCTTCTCTCTTTAACAGGGCTTCGGCGTACTCAGATCCGTCACTCGAGATTCGTATGTATTCTACGAGAAATTATAGACAAGCTGCACGCCAATGTCAATGCTCCGTCCTCATCCGTAAAAAATGGATCATCATCACTTTTAAAACAGCCGTCGCAGGAACAGCCAGAATCATTCCGACGATTCCCGCAAGCTCTCCTCCGGCAAGCAGTGCAAGCATGATGACGACAGGATGCATTTTAAGGCTTCTGCCGACAATGAACGGACTGAGGATATTCCCTTCCATAAACTGCAGAATAAACACTGTAATCACCACAACAAGAATCGCTTTGACTGAGACCGTCATCGCAATTAAAAGCGCAGGAATCGCTCCGATAAACGGACCAAAATACGGTATGACATTCGTTATCCCAGAAATAAGACCTAAGATCAACGGATACGGAAGTCCGAATATCCAGAACGTAATGCCCGCCATCACGCCGAGAATCAAGCAGACCAGAAGCTGGCCGCGGATGTAATCGCCAAGGGAGTCATCCACATCCCGCAAAAAGGCGCTTCCCCGCTTTCTCCACGACTTCGGGGTCAAGTACCATACTGTCTTTTTCATCAACTCAATATCCTTTACCATATAAAACACGAGAAAAGGAATTGTTGCCGCAATTAAGAAATAATCAAGCACGTTGCGGATCCCGCTGATTGCACCTTCTATCGTTCCCGCAAAAAACGCCTCCGTCTGGCGGATCATTTTATCTATACGATGGTGCATGCCGTCAGGCCAGTCATCAGTATGGTTATGCACATGAAGAAGGAGCCCGTTATACGTTTCGGCAAACATAGGTATATTTTCTGATAAATCCGTCAGCTGCACAATTAAAACAGGCACCCCTTTATACAGCGCCCAGCCAATTCCGCCAAAAAAAAGAACATAAATCACCAGGATGCTCAAAGTCCTCGGCAATCCTTTGCCGTGCAGCCACTCCGTGACCGGAAGTAATAAATAAGAAATAAAAATAGAAATGATTAAGGGAATAAAGATCGTTTTTATGACGAGCCAAAAAGGCGACCATAACATATCAAGCATAAAAAAGACGTAAACTGTTAACAGGACCAGCAAACAAATTGCCACCCACAACAAAAGCTGCACCGGTTTTTGAAGCATCTGCTTTCACCTCTTCTATATCTTTTGAGGAACGGTGGGAATTATTCTCTCTCCTCATAACAAAAAGGATACTCAAAGAGTATCCTTTTTCACATTAAAACATTTTCGTTATTCTTCTTCTCATCCGCTTCATGCTTCGATTATTCAGCATATCGGATTGAGTCGCCATTCGGTACACGAGAGCCCCGGCTCCTAATGCCAAAAGAGAAGTCATCGTCCGATTCATCCTGCGCATCTCCCTTCATGATCAAAAATTGATGCTGCGTTCATCCTCAGAAAACAAATCATCCAAGCTGCTTAACGTTCCGTCCTCTTCCACCTGATGAGTTGCAATCTTCCCTTTCGCGACTGTCAGTTCAATAAAACAACCCCAGCAATAATATTGGTTTACGCCAATTTTCCCGATATCCTTACTTTTGCAGTTCGGGCATATAAGCATATCTCACACCTCTATCCGTTCAGAACGATCTCATCTTTCCGCACCTCGACAAGCGAATCCGCTTTTTGGATCTGGCGCTTGCTTCCCGCCAGGTCAGAAAAGAAACCGTCCGAGAGTTCATATGCTACGATTATGCCCCTGTCCAAACAAAAGTATACATCTTCCAGCATCCCCAATATATCTCCCTCTTGCGATTTCACAAGCTTCATTTTCATCTGCTCGTATGTGAAGCATGACTTCGGAAGAGGCAGAAGCTGGCCAGAACTGACCGAGGCCAATATGCGGTCATCAAGAATGCAAGAGATATCACACGCCCGTAAAAGCGCATGATGATGATGCAAAAACCGTTTTTGTGCAAGAATAAACCCGAGACAATCTCCTGTCAGAGAAAAACAAATATCGGAAATTGTCCCAAGATAACAAGAAGTTCGTTCTGAGTATACTGGGAATCCTTCTATCTCATGGCATGTTCTCAAAGTGTGATCAACCACCTTTTGTTGAACAGGCTTAGGTTTTGCTTTGCGCCTTTGACTCATACGATGAAATCACTTCCACTGCAAATGAAAAAACTCCCGCTAACACGGGAGCCTTTTTACAGCTGTTCTTCTTTCATAAAATCGAATGGTGTAATGCCTTCCATACCAATATTGGCATCGTGCACACTGAACGGGAGCTCTTTTTGCAAAGCCTCAAGCTCGGCATCCATTTCCTCAATCTGTAATGACAGCCTGTTTTTCAAGGAAGTCTGTCTGACAGTTGCGTCATTATTTTTTACGCCCCACTCCAGCGCCTCCTCTTCCCCGCATAAAATGAGAAATTTCTTTGCTCTTGTAATAGCGGTATAAAGAAGGTTTCTTCTGAGCATTCTATAGTAGCCTTTTACAACAGGCAAAACCACAATCGGAAATTCACTTCCCTGCGATTTATGAATAGAGCAGCAATACGCATGGGTAAACTGGTTAAAATCTTTTTTCGTAAATGTCATTTCATTGCCGTCAAAATTAACAACGGCCATGTCTTCTTTTTCTGTATTTTCCTTCGCATAAAATATCGACGTGATTTCGCCAATATCTCCATTGAACACATTGTTTTCCGGCTGATTGACAAGCTGCAAAATTTTATCTCCCGTTCTGTAGACAACATCTCCGAACTTCAATTCTCTCCGTTTTTCTTTAGGAGGATTCAAGATGTCCTGCAGCATCACGTTCAGTTCATTGATGCCTGCTTTCCCTCTGTACATCGGGGCGAGAACCTGTATGTCCTTTGCCGTATAGCCTTTTTTCAATGCATTGGCGACAACCTTTTCGACTACTTCTTTTATTTGCGAGCCACCGCAGCGAATAAAGGAACGGTCCTTCGTCGGGGCAGTCAAATTGTTCGGCAGCAATCCATTTTTCATCTGGTGGGCAAGCTCAACGATTGATGACCCCTCAGCCTGGCGGTAGATGTCTGTCAGTCTCACAGTCGGAATTACCTTAGATGCCAAAAGGTCTCTCAGCACTTGGCCCGGACCGACAGAAGGCAGTTGATCTTCATCTCCGACAATGATGATTTGAATATGATCAGGGATCGCCTTGAACAAGTGGTTCGCCAGCCATATATCAAGCATGCTGGCTTCATCGATAATTAACAGCTTTCCTTCGATCGGCTGATCCTCTGTATGGGTAAAGCCTTCAGCGCCGTTCCAGCCAAGCAGCCTGTGTATCGTGACTGCCGGAAGACCCGTTGATTCACTCATCCGTTTCGCCGCTCTTCCTGTCGGTGCGGCCAATACAACCGGAAAAGCTTCATCCTTTTTATAAGCTGACGGGTCTAGTGACACGCCGTGAAGCTCTCCGTATAGTTCGACAATTCCTCTGATTACCGTCGTTTTCCCTGTTCCCGGGCCTCCCGTTAAAAGAAGCATTGGTGAGGAAAGGGCTTTTTGAATCGCTTCCTTCTGGCTCGGGGCATACTGAACATTCATCCGTTCTTCCAGTTCTCCTAAAGCGAGCAGAAATTCTGATTCAGGAAACTGGTCATCATATTCGGTTTGGCTTGCGATATGTTTCACACGCTTTGCAACGTTTTGTTCTGCGTAAAACAGCGATGGAAAATAACAGCGGCCGTCTTCTATGACAATGTCTTTATTTTCTCCAAGGGCAATAATCGCGTTAGCGGCATCCATTTCTGTGATGCGCTGTCCTTCCCTTGCTGACTGGTTCAACAGTGATTGGGTGTCGATAATCAGCTGCTCCGTTTCTATGTACGTATGCCCTTCTGACAGACAAGTCGTTTCAAGCGTGTACAAAATGGCGGCTTTTACCCGCTCAGGATGATTACCCGAAAGTCCCATTCTGCTGCCAAGCTCATCCGCTTTCCCAAACCCAATCCCTTCTACATCTTTCACAAGCTGATAAGGGTTTTCCTGAATCTTTTCAAGCGTCTCGGATTCATAGGCCTGATAGATTTTCATAGACAGCTGAGGGCCAAAGCCGAACTGATTCAGGGAAATCATGATTTGCTCAAGTCCCTGATGCCGCTGCAAAGCGCCGGCTAGCGTATCAGCTTTCTTTTTTGACAGTCTCGGAACATCATAAAGCACTGAAGCGTCGGCCAAAATTTTATTAATGGCACTGTCGCCCAGCTTTTTCACAATTTCTTCAGCTGTTTTTTTGCCGATTCCCTCGAACAAATCACTCGATAAATACTGAATGATGCCTTCCTTAGTCGTCGGGATCTCCTTTTTGAAATGCTCCGCCTGAAATTGGAGCCCGAATTTTGGATGGGTTACGATCTTTCCGTAAAACGTGTAGGTCTCTTCTTCTTGAAGCGCAGGGAAGTAGCCCGTCACGGATACGGCTTTATCTTCAATCGCTTCGGAGGTCTCTGTGACTTTTACTTTCAGAACCGTATATAAATTGGTGTCGTTATGATAGATGACTGTGTTGACTGTCCCCTTTAAATAGGGCTCTTCCTCCAGTTTAAGCTGATCCGGATGCTGCTGCACGAGCTTTTCCCTCCTCCTGTGCCTGTTATGATGGGTCGATTAGTTTTTTAGCATGAAGCGCAAGCATATGATCTGGCTGGATGTCGATCGCCTTGTCCAGCATTTCCAGTGCTTTTTCTCGATTTTCTTTATAAGCATAAGCAACACCCGCATTATAAAATGCATCGGCGTGGTCCGGATCCTGCTCTGTTACAGCTGCGAATTGGCTGAGCGCTTCGTCCAGCATGCCCTCGTTCGCTAAGCACATCCCAAATTGAAAGCGCGCTTCCGTATCATTTTCATTCAGTTCGACCGCTCTTTGTAAATACGGCAATGCAAGCTTAGGCTGTTCGAGCTTGACAAGAACCGTTCCGAGCATGTAAAACAGGTCGCCGTTTTCCATCCCGGCTCGAAATGCTTTTTCAAACATGTCTTTCGCTTCTTTGTACATTTCTTTTACAACATAGACATTTCCTGCTCCATAATAAGCAGTGGCTGCGTTATTGTCTAATTCAAGCGCTTTATCATAAAACGCAAGCGCCCGTTCCAGCTCGTTTACGGATGAAAGCAGGTTAGCAAAATTGATATAAGGAATCGCGTCTTCTTTATTTTCTTCAATCGCTTTTGTAAATGCCTCTGCCGCTTTCTCGTAATCGCCTTCCTGCATCGCCTCTATACCGAGTTGATTATAATCCACCGATCATCTTCCTTTCATTAAAAAACCCCAACTCAGTGTTGAGGTTTTTCATCTTTTATACGTACCACAATTTTGTTCCGTCTTTGTACACATCATCAATTGTTCCGCCGCCAAGGCATTCTTCGCCGTCATAGAAGACAACGGCTTGTCCAGGCGTTACAGCGCGGACTTGTTCATCAAAGATGACTTCCGCTTCGCCTTCACCTGTCATGCGCACCGTTACTTTATGATCTTCTTGGCGGTAACGGAATTTTGCCGTGCAGGCAATCTCTTCGCCCTTCATGATATCCGAACGAACCCAGCTGATATTTGTTGCTGTGATTTTGTCGGAATAAAGAAGCGGGTTATGGAACCCTTGATCCACGTAGAGAATGTTTTTTTCAAGATCTTTACCAACTGCAAACCA
Organism: Bacillus sp. LR_5; assembly: GCF_042709275.1. NCBI lineage: Bacteria > Bacillati > Bacillota > Bacilli > Caryophanales > Bacillaceae > Bacillus > Bacillus sp. LR_5. The sequence goes on from NZ_JAVAXX010000132.1 coordinate 8,546, forward strand.
CGGCTCGCCGCTTCCACCGATGCCAAGGCCGTGACGCTGTCCGATCGTGTAGTACATTAACCCGTCGTGGCGTCCTTTTACTTCTCCGTCCATCGTCATCATATCGCCCGGCTGTGCAGGGAGGTATTGGCTGAGAAACGTTTTGAAGTTGCGTTCGCCGATAAAACAGATGCCCGTACTGTCTTTTTTCGTCGCTGTTGCAAGATCTGCTTCTTTGGCAATTTCACGCACACGGCTTTTTTGAAGCTCGCCGATCGGGAACATGACTTTGCTTAGCGTATCTTCTGTCAGCTGATTCAAGAAGTACGTTTGATCCTTGTTTTCATCAATGCCGCGCAGCATTCTGACTTTGCCGCCGCTTCTGTCTACCCTTGCATAGTGGCCAGTCGCTAAATAATCAGCGCCAAGTGACAGGGCGTGCTCCAAAAATGCCTTGAATTTAATTTCTTTGTTGCACAGCACATCCGGGTTTGGTGTTCTGCCTGCTTTATATTCATCAAGGAAGTATTGAAATACCTTGTCGTAATATTGCTTTTCAAAATTTACGGCATAGTACGGAATTCCGATTTGGTTGCAGACGCGGATCACATCTTCATAATCCTCTGTCGCCGTGCAAAAACCGTTTTCGTCCGTATCATCCCAGTTTTTCATAAAGATTCCGATTACATCATAGCCCTGTTCTTTTAACAGCAGAGCCGCCACAGATGAGTCCACTCCGCCGGACATGCCGACGACGACTCTAGTATCTTCCGGCCGTTTTTCCATTTCATTCACTCCAATAACTAAGCCGCCTTATTGTGTGAGCCGTTTTACAACGTCAGCCACATGTTTGGCAGCAGTTTTCACTTGCTCAGCCGTATTGCCGAGGCCGAAGCTGATCCGAATCGAGGACGTCAGCCGGTCACTTTCTTCTCCGAACATGGCAGTCAGAACATGTGACGGCAGGACTGAACCGGCCGTGCACGCTGATCCGCTTGAGACAGCGACTCCCGCCATGTCAAGATTCACCAGCAGGGCTTCCACTGATACACCGGGGAAATAAAGATTCAGAACATGCGGCAGACTATGCTCTTTGTCCCCGTTAATCTCGAATGCCACACCGGCATTTTCAAGCGTGTCAGCAATGATAGCTTTAAACGATTGATACTTCTCGTTTTTTTCGTCCCGTTCTTCACTTGACAGCTTGATAGCTTCTTTCAGCCCGACAATGCCGGGAACATTTTCTGTTCCGGCCCGGCGTTTTCTTTCTTGCTCTCCTCCGAATAAGAGCGGGGAAAGTTTCACATCTTTACTTGCATATAAAAAGCCTGTCCCTTTTGGCCCGTTGAGCTTGTGCCCAGAAACAGACAGAAGGTCAATATGGCTGTTTTTTACGTCAATTGACAGCAATCCGAATGCCTGAACAGCATCGGTATGAAAATATGACTGGTGTTCCTTCAGCAGCTCACCGATTTCATCGATCGGCTGCACTGTTCCGACTTCATTATTTCCATACATCACTGTCACAAGGATTGTATCATCACGCAGTGCTTCTTTCACCTGTTTTGCACTGACTCTTCCATTTTGGTCAACGTCTAGATACGTTACTTCAAATCCGTCTTCCTCGAGTTTTTCACATGTGTGAAGCACAGCGTGATGCTCAATTTTTGTCGTGATGATATGTCTGCCCAGATCTTTTCTTGCAAGCGCGGTTCCCATAATCGCCAAGTTATCGGCTTCCGTTCCCCCGCTTGTAAAAATGATCTCCTGCTCTGCCGCTCCGATTTCTGCTGCAATCTGCGCTCTTGCTTCATCCACCCATTTTCGAGATTCTCTTCCAAATGAATGAATACTGGATGGATTGCCGAAATTGCCGGAGAAATGCGGTATCATTTTTTCCAGCACACGCTCATCCATCGGAGACGTTGCGGCATGATCTAAATAAATCCGTTCCATTATGTTTACACCTCTGATCTAAATATAGAACATATAAGCTTCTTGCTCTCCGTCTGTATAGCTGGCAAGATCCTCTAATGTTGTACTGTCTAAAACCTCTTTCACGGCATCCCGTATGCGAATCCAGAGCTCGCGCTTGGCAGGCTCCTCGTCTTCCAGCACTTCAACAGGACTGATCGGCCCCTCGAGTACACGGATAATATCTCCCGCCGTAATCGCATCCGGCTCGCTGCCTAATACATATCCGCCATATGCGCCTCTGATGCTTTTCACTAAACCGGCATTTCTGAGCGGCGATACCAGCTGCTCCAAATAATGCTCGGACAAATTATTCGTCTGTGCGATGCTTTTTAATGAAGTCGGGCCTTCACCATGCTTTTTTGCAAGCTCGATCATAATCGTGAGACCGTATCTTCCCTTAGTTGATATTTTCAACATGAACACCTCTGTTATTTCATGATTTTCCACATTTATAATGGTAATTTCTATATGATTCGTCCGTTTATTATCTAATAGACCAACTGTTATTATAACATACCTTCAGCTAATTTTCATTGAGGCAGGCGGAAACGGGCCTTCCCCCTTTTCTAATGTCCGCTTTTCCGTTACCCTGTAATTAAGTAAGGAGAGATGATGATGAAGCCATTGGCATATCGGATGCGTCCGACAAAAATAGAGGATATTATCGGCCAGCAGCATCTGGTGGCTGAAGATAAAATTATCGGCAGAATGGTTCAGGCAAAACATTTGTCATCCATGATTTTGTACGGACCGCCCGGGATTGGAAAAACATCAATCGCAACAGCAATCGCCGGTTCAACAAGTATTGCTTTTCGAAAGCTCAATGCTGTCATTAACAATAAAAAAGATATGGAAATCGTAGCCCAGGAAGCTAAAATGTCAGGCCAGGTGATTTTGATTCTGGATGAAGTTCACAGGCTGGATAAAGGGAAGCAAGATTTTCTTTTGCCCTATTTAGAAAACGGGATGATCATTTTGATTGGAGCAACCACGGCAAACCCATATCATGCCATTAATCCGGCGATCAGAAGCCGGACACAGATCTTTGAGCTTGAACCGTTAACACCGGAACTGATTAAACAGGCTCTGGAACGTGCGCTTCATGATGAGCATCGGGGCCTTGGCACATATTCTGTATCCATCGATGATCAGGCGATGGAGCATTTTGCCCGCGGATGCGGAGGAGATGTCCGCTCCGCTTTAAATGCGCTTGAGCTGGCCGTCTTGTCAACGAAGGAGTCAGCCGACGGCGTGATTCATATTACATTAGAAACCGCGGAGGAATGTTTGCAGAAAAAGAGCTTTTCTCACGATAAAGATGGTGATGCGCATTATGATGTATTGTCCGCTTTTCAAAAATCGATCCGCGGCTCTGATGCCAACGCCGCTCTTCACTATTTGGCAAGATTAATTGAAGCCGGTGATCTGGAAAGCATCGCAAGACGACTGCTTGTCATCGCATATGAAGATATCGGCTTAGCAAGCCCGCAGGCCGGTCCAAGAGTGCTGCACGCTATTCAGACCGCGGAGCGAGTCGGATTTCCCGAAGCGCGAATCCCGCTGGCCAACGCAGTCATTGAACTTTGCCTCTCACCAAAATCAAACTCAGCCATTCTGGCAATCGATGAGGCGCTTGCAGATATCAGAGCCGGAAAAATCGGGGATGTTCCGAAGCATTTAAAAGACGCGCATTATAAAGGAGCTCAGGAATTAGGAAGAGGAATCGACTATAAATACCCGCACAATTACGACAACGGATGGGTCGAACAGCAATATCTCCCTGATCCTTTAAAGAACAAGCAATATTACAAGCCGAAACAGACAGGAAAGTTCGAGTCCGCCTTAAAGCAGGTGTATGACAAATTAATAAAAAGAAAATAAAACAAAAACAGCCTTGCGAATAATCAAGGCTGTTTCTTATGCGTTATTTATCCTTCACGCGTTTGATATCAATGTCTTTCAAAAGATCCATGACAACATGTCCGCCCATAATCAAACCGGCAACTGACGGCACAAAAGCATTAGAGGATGGCGGCATTTTTGCTTTGCGGATTTTCGCTTCGTCATTCCCCACTTCTTTTCTGACATCTTCCCGAATGACAATCGGGCTTTCGTCAGAGAAAATCACTTGGACGCCCTTTTTGATGCCCTCTTTACGTAATCTCGTACGGACGACCTTCGCAATTGGATCAGTGTGCGTTTTTGAAATATCAGCGATTTGGAAGCGTGTCGGATCCGTTTTATTCGCGGCACCCATGCTGGAGATGAGCGGAATATCCCGTTTCAAACATTCTTTCATTAAATGGATTTTGTAATGGATAGTGTCTGACGCATCAATGACATAGTCAATATTATATTCAAAAAATTGCTCATACGTTTCTTCCGTATAGAACATTTTTAACGCGATCACTTCACACTCAGGGTTAATGTCTGCGATCCGCGCTTTCATTAAATCAACTTTCGGCTGTCCGACTGTTGAAAGAAGCGCGTGAAGCTGACGGTTTACATTTGTAATGTCCACATCATCTTTGTCGACAAGCAGAATGCGGCCGACGCCTGACCGCGCGAGAGCTTCCGCCGCGAACGATCCGACTCCGCCGACCCCAAGCACAGCAACCGTGCTGTTTTTCAGCGTTTCAAGGCCTTCTTTTCCGATAGCTAATTCATTGCGTGAAAACTGGTGTAACAAGAACCTCACTCCACATTCGTATTCTGGTTTCATCTATAAAATGGCTGATCCATGAGCAGCCGATTTTTCTGCGCACAAAAAATAAAGTCCCAATAGTGCCGTTGCAGCTTTCCTTTGTTTTGAACCCGCTCTCAGCAGGTGGGTGCCCTCTTTTAAACCTTGTAAGTCCTCTTTACCGAATGAAAAGAGGCATGTACGCCATTTAAAAATGCGGGCTCCCAAATCAAAAAAATGTTCGGTCAAAACTAGGTGTACAACTAACACATCAGGACTTTATTTAACTTGTCAAAATCATATCACAGACGATTTTGATTTTCAAGAATCGAACTGCTCAATTTAGTTCTTAACTTTTTTCTTGATAGAAAGATGAAGCTCATCAAGCTGGGCGTCGCTTACTTCCCCTGGCGCTTCTGTCATCAGGCAGCTTGCGCTTGCGGTTTTCGGGAATGCAATTGTATCTCTTAGGTTCGTACGTCCTGCGAGAAGCATGACGAGACGGTCTAAGCCGAGCGCGATTCCGCCGTGCGGAGGAGCGCCGTATTCAAATGCTTCCAGTAAGAATCCGAACTGCTCAGCCGCTTCTTCTTGGGAGAAGCCGAGGAGCGCAAACATTTTTTCCTGAATATCCTTTTCGAAAATACGGATCGAACCGCCGCCAAGCTCATAGCCGTTTAAGACGAGGTCATAGGCTTGTGCTTTCATGTCTTCAGGCGCTGTTTCAATCAACTCAAGGTCTTCACGGACAGGCATTGTGAACGGATGGTGGGCTGCGTAAAAACGGCCTTCCTCCGCATCATGCTCTAAGAGCGGCCAGTCGATGACCCATAAGAAATTGAACAGGTTTTCGTCAATCAGCCCTCGTTCTTTCCCAAGCTTTAAGCGCAGGGCGCCGAGTGATGCGGCTACAACTTCGAATTTATCCGCTCCGAATAGCAGCAAATCACCTTCAGCAGCATCAAGTGCTTCAATCAGCTTAGACTGCTTTTCATCATCAAAGAATTTGGCGATCGGGCCTTTCACTCCGTCTGCCTCTACTTTCACCCAGGCAAGTCCTTTCGCCCCGTAGTTAGCTGCAAAAGCGCCAAGAGCGTCGATGTCTTTTCTGGAGTAATCGCCGGCTCCGCCTTTTACATTGATGGCTTTTACCACACCGCCGTTTGCCACAGCGGATGAGAATACTTTAAATTCTGTGTCCTTCACAATGTCAGATACATCTGTCAAAAGCATATCAAAACGCGTATCCGGTTTATCCGAACCATAACTGTTCATCGCCTCGTCATACGTCATACGAGGAAGAGGAAGCTTGAGTTCCACACCTTTTGTTTCACGCATAATCTTTGCCATCATATCTTCAGCCAATGACATAATGTCTTCCTGGCTCATAAAGGACATTTCAATATCGATCTGCGTAAACTCAGGCTGGCGGTCTGCACGCAAGTCTTCATCGCGGAAACAGCGGGCAATCTGATAATAGCGTTCAATGCCGGATACCATCAGAAGCTGTTTAAATAGCTGCGGAGACTGAGGCAGTGCATAGAATTCACCTTCGTGCACACGGCTCGGCACCAAGTAGTCACGTGCGCCCTCAGGTGTGCTTTTGGTTAAAATCGGCGTTTCAATATCAAGAAACCCGTTATCATCTAAAAAGCTGCGGACAGCTTTCGTCACGTTATGTCGCATCTGCATCGTTTGAAACATAGCTGGTCTGCGCAAATCTAAGTAACGGTGTTTTAAACGGACGTCCTCTGATACGTCTTCAGCTTGATCAGAAATCGCAAACGGAGGTGTCTTTGCAGCACTTAATACGGTCACTCCATCAGCGTGAATTTCGATCGCGCCTGTTTTCAAATTCGCATTGACTGTGCCTTCTTCACGCGCCACCACTTTTCCTTGAATATCAAGCACGTATTCGTTTCTGATGCCTTCCGCAATAGCAAGCGCTTCTTTTGACACATCAGGATTAAACACGACTTGAACAATTCCTGTACGGTCACGTAAGTCAATAAAAATCAATCCGCCGAGATCCCGTCTTTTTTGGACCCAGCCTTTTAGCGTTACAGATTCACCGATTGCTTTTTCAGTTATATCACCGCAATAATATGTTCTTCCAAACAATACATTCCACTCCTTATCCCTTTTGGTTTGCCTTCATCACATGTATAAATTCATCAAGTGCCACTTCAATCTGTTCGCCCGTCTGTGCATCCTTAACATTGATTTTATTTTGGGCAAGCTCATCTTCACCCAAAATCGCAATAAATCTGGCATTCAGGCGGTCAGCTGTTTTAAACTGGCCTTTCATTTTCTTATTTTCATAATCGATTTCGCTGGAAATGCCTGCTTCTCTCAGTTTGTAAACCAATGAAACAGAATAATCCTTGGCTTTTTCGCCGAGTGTGACGATATAGCAGTCGATTCCCTGATCAACAGGCAGCTCTCTTTTTTCAGCATCAATTGCGGCAAGCAGGCGTTCAATACTCATCGCAAATCCGATGCCCGGCGCTTCAGGACCGCCGATTTGTTCGACAAGTCCGTCGTAGCGTCCGCCGCCGGCAAGTGTCGTAATCGCGCCAAAGCCCTCCGCATTGCTCATGATTTCAAATGCGGTATGGTTGTAATAATCCAGCCCTCTCACAAGGTTAGAGTCAATTTCATACGAAATGCCAAGATCGTTTAAGTATTGTTTCACTTTCTCAAAATAAGCGGCTGATTCTTCATTTAAATATGTCAGAATCGAAGGTGCCGATTTCATCAGCTCATGATTGCGGTCTTTTTTGCAATCCAAGATTCTGAGCGGGTTTGTGTGCAGCCGTGACTGGCAGTCTGAACAAAACTCTTCGATGCGAGGCTCAAAATGTTTTATGAGCGCTTCTCTGTAGCTTTTGCGGCTTTCTTGGTCGCCGAGGCTGTTTATGACAAGCTTAACGTTTTGCAAGCCTGCTTTTTGATAAATACTCATCGCTAGCGCCATTACTTCGGCATCGATTGCAGGATCTTTCGAGCCTATCGCTTCAATTCCAAACTGATAAAACTGGCGGTAGCGGCCCGTCTGCGGACGTTCATAACGGAACATCGGCCCGACATAATAAAGCTTTGTCGGCTGGACAGGATTTGCGAATAGCTTGTTTTCATTAAAAGCGCGAACCGCCGCTGCTGTTCCTTCCGGACGAAGCGTCAGGCTTCTGCCTTTTCGGTCCTGAAAAGTATACATTTCTTTTTGTACGATATCCGTCGATTCTCCGACGCCTCTGGCAAACAGTTCTGTATGCTCAAAAATCGGTGTGCGGATTTCTTTATATTGATAAGTGCGGCAAGTGTCTCTCATAATTTGTTCAACAAACTGCCAGCGACCTGATTCTCCAGGCAGAATATCCTGTGTTCCTCTTGGAATGCTATATCCCATATGTAGACCTCCTTATGTATTCCTTATAAAATATACAATGATCGGTAATGATGAAAATGAAAAAAACTCTCGTCCCTACTATACATGTATAGTAGGGACGAGAGTTATACCCGTGGTGCCACCCTAGTTGGAATATGTTCATATTCCCGCTCGATCCTTTAACGCAGGTTCACGTTCACTGCCTAATGACGGGATTAACGCGTTCAGCAGGAAACCTCCGGAGTGTTGTTTCGAGAAAGACGCAATGGGATCCGCTTTCAGCCTGGGGCGGTTCCTCTCTAGC
>NZ_JAVAXX010000133.1:0-16855 GCF_042709275.1 Bacillus sp. LR_5
ACAAACACCCTCATTGACTTATCCCCCTTACAATACGCGCGGCTTTCACCCCTAAGTATATCAAATAATTTGACGAAAATTGTCTAAACATGAAAAATAATATATACATAAAGAAAACTGGCCCTTCGCGAACGAAAGGCCAGTTTTTCTTTATTCTTCCTCAAGCTCTTCTTCAATTCTGCTTTTCACTTCGTGGATCCGCTGCATTTTATTGCTCCAGCAGTCCTCGCTTAAATCAACCGGGTATTCCTCCGGCTTGCTGATTCTCTTATATTCCTCCCAAAGCAGGCTGAGGTTATCCTGCACATACTGCTGTATGTCTGAAATCTCAGGATTTTGGTAGCAAAGAATACCCTTCTCAAAAATCAGCTCATGAAGATCCTTCGCATAAAAATTCGTGACAAATTTGCTGATGAATGTATGAACCGGGTGGAACATTCTGAGCCGCTTCTGATCATTCACCTGCTCATCATAAAGCGCAATATAGTCGCCTTCAGAATGATGGTTGGACTGATTAATAATGCGGTAGACTTTCTTTCTGCCCGGTGTCGTCACTTTTTCAGGATTGGACGAAATTTTGATCGTGTCGACCATTTTCCCGTCTTCTTCAATGGCAACGAGTTTATAAACTGCGCCGAGAGCCGGCTGGTCATAGGCAGTGATCAGCTTCGTACCGACACCCCAGACATCAATGCGCGCTCCCTGAGCCTTTAAATTCATAATGGTGTGCTCATCCAAATCGCTTGAAGCAATCACCTTCGCATCTGTAAATCCTGCTTCATCAAGCATTTTCCGGGCTTTTTTTGACAGGTACGCCAAATCGCCGCTGTCCAGACGGATGCCAATGAAATTAATGCGGTCGCCGAATTCCTTGGCAACCCTAATCGCGTTTGGCATGCCTGAACGAAGCGTGTCATACGTGTCAACTAAGAAGACGCAGTCCTTATGTGTTTCCGCGTATTTTTTGAAAGCTGTATATTCATCGCGGTAAGCCTGCACAAGCGCATGCGCATGTGTGCCGGAAACCGGGATATTAAAGCGCTTTCCGGCTCTTACATTGCTTGTCGCGCTAAAGCCGCCGATTAAGGCTGCTCTTGCTCCCCACATGGCCGCATCCATTTCGTGCGCCCGTCTTGTTCCGAATTCAAGCGCAACTTCATCACCAATGACGCCTTTAATCCGGGCAGCCTTTGTTGCGATTAATGTTTGATAGTTCACAATGTTGAGCAAAGCTGTTTCAATCAGCTGCGCTTCTACCAGGGGTGCCTCCACCCTCATAATCGGCTCATTGTTAAAAACGAGCTCTCCTTCTTTCATAGAGTAAAGTGAACCTGTAAAAGATAACCCGCGCAAATATTCAATAAAATCTTCATGATACCCGAGTTCATCCTGTAAATAACTCAAATCGCTATCCGTAAACTTGAAATTTTCCAAGTATTCAATGGCTTTTTCCAAGCCCGCAAATACGGCATAGCCATTTTCAAACGGAAGCCTTCTGAAAAACAGCTCAAAAATCGCTTTCTTTTCATGAATGCCGTCTCTCCAGTACGTTTCCGCCATATTGATCTGATAAAGGTCTGTATGTAATGACAGGCTGTCATCTTTAAATCCGTACTCTAACACTGTTTTTCCCCTTCCTTACTCTGCCACTTGCGCTCCGATGCTGTTTGCAAAATGGGAAAGAGCCCATGCGTGCCCCTCCTGATTAAAGCTGGCAACAGCTTGTTTATGCACAACAATCCCAAAACCTTTGTTATATGCGTCAACAGCTGTATGCAACACACAAATATCTGTGCAGATACCGGCAAGGTGCAGTTCGCCAATCTGCCGCTCTCTGAGTTTGAGCTCTAAATCAGTTCCCGCAAAAGCAGAATATCTCGTTTTTTCCATGTAGTAAACATTAGGCTCATGTTCATGTTTCTGATATAGAGGCAAAAGCTTTCCGTACAGATCTTTTCCTTCCGTGCCTTTTATATTATGCGGAGGAAAAAGACGGGTTTCAGGGTGATATTGATCCCCTTCATCATGAGAATCTACTGCTAATACGACGTAATCACCGTTTGTGATGAATTCTTCAGTTAAATTGACGATCGCCTCTTCAATCATTCTGCCGGGCTCCCCGCAGGTCAATTTTCCGTCACTCGCCACAAAATCATTCGTATAATCAATACAAATAAGTGCTTTTTTCATAGCCGGCCTCCCCGCCATCAGTATGAGAACATTATATCTTATCTCCAGTTGTAAGTGAATTGCCATGAACAAAAAGACAAACGGTCCGTTTGTCTCTTAAGATTTCAGCACTGACCGATTATAAATGTCGTCCTGAATATATATCAATTCACGATTCACAGCGATGTCAGCCGCAATGACGATGCCTAAAGGCGTATGAAACTGAAGATCAGATACAATCTTGAAGGGCACTCCGTACCGGTTCGCCATTTGGATATAAGGAGAGTAAGACTGATACTGAAGCTCTCCATTAATCAAAAGGGTGACGTTATGGCTGTTTTTCAGCTCGTGCTCCGACTCTTTATACGGTTTGCTTCTAAGCACCTGTCCTTTCGTCAGTGCCAAAACGACTCTTTCTCTTAAAGAGCCTAAAAACAAATGGCGCTCGCCAGGCTTTGTCTCCAAAGGCCCATACATTCCTTGCTGCAAATAGAGATCCATTTTATCTTCACTCAAAAGCCTGTCCTCCCGTCTTGTTTGTCTTCATTATCACCTGATCAGGCAGGAGCTAAACTTTCAAGCGCCGTTTACATTTCTGTTACCCAATGAATGATTTTTTTGGCCAGCTCACCAGCAGGGGTTTCCTCTGTATGCCGGCGCAACGACGCTTCCAGCCGTTCAGGCAGAGTTGCTTTATCTTCTTCATAGGAAATGATCGTGCTCCACTCCAGCTGCGGTACCGCTACAAGCGTGCGCAGTTCTTTTCTGTTTTCATGCAGATAAACGTCCGTGATCATTCCGGTTTGCGTATTGATATTTGCTTTTCTGATTTTCATAACATGACCTCTCTATTTAAAGACTACCCATATTATACAATAAAAAAGCAACAGCCTCTTGTGAAAAGGCTGTTACCCGTTAAACGAAACTGTTTCATCAGTGATATCGGCATCTTTGAAGAGAGTTTTACTCGTTTGGTTGTTAATCTTCACAAAATCACCAAGCTGAAATGTGCCTGACCCCGCCCCTGAATGAGCGACGCTTTTGGGCGAAATCGCAAATACGTCTCCAAAGCTTGCCGCGGCATTACCCGTAACTGACATGATATAAATCGGCCCCACAATTGCAGGCATTTCCCCACCTCCGCATTGATTTACAGCATCATATGCAAGGAGCCGATAATGGTGCCCGCCTATTCAGCTGGCTTTGCGTTTTCCTCGAGTCGTGACCGCTGGCGCAGCTTGATCAAGCGGACAATATTCAGGAAGAACGCCTTCACTACCGCATAAACCGGCACCGCTAAAATCATGCCGAGAATTCCGCCGAAGCTTCCCGCTCCGATTAATAGCAAAATAATCGTAAGCGGATGGGTATTCAGCCGCTTTCCAATCACAAGAGGAGACAGCAGGTTTCCGTCCAGCTGCTGAACGATGACGACCACAATAATCGCAAACAGCGCTTTGGCCGGCGAGTCCATAAAACCGACAATGACAGCCGGCGCGGCACCGAGAAAAGGCCCGACATAGGGAATGATATTGGTAATCGCCATGACAATCCCAAGAATCAGGGCATACGGCAGTCCGGCAATTAAATAGCCGATAAAACACGCTGTTCCGACAAAAAGACAGATTAACAGCTGCCCCTGGAAATATGCCGCAAGCGTATCGGATAAATCTTTAAAAATCTTTAAGCCTTCTGTCCGATAAGAAGCCGGTAGAATTTTTACTGCCAAATGCGGAAAGCGGTGTCCGTCTTTCAGCATGTAAAAAAGGATAAATGGAACAGTAATAATAACAAGCGTGATGTTTGTCACGACGCCAAACACCGCAGATAAACTGGACGTGATATTTTGCGGCAGGTTTTGGAGAAAACTTGTCAATGACTGTTCAATTTTTGATATCGATACATAATCCTGGTTCATCATCCAGGTAAACCATTGAGAATGGGACAAATCCTTTGTCAGCGCCTGAATCTGTTTTATATAATCAGGAAGGTTGTTAAACAGCCCTGTCACCTGTGAGGTGATGATAGGTCCGACTGACGCTGAAATAAAGGCAAGCAAACCGATAAACAGTAAATAGATCAATAGAATGGATAATGTCCGCGGAATTTTTTTCTCAAGCAGGCGGACGACCGGATTAAATATGAAATACAAAATTCCCGCAATCAGCATCGGGAAAAACAATGTCGAGATAAAAACAATAAACGGCTGAAATACAAATGAAACTTTTGTTGCTACAAAAATAATCAGCAAAACAAATAAAATCTGCAATGTCCAAAAATGGACTTTTGATTTCAACAAGCTTTGTTCCTCCTAGTTTTTCTTTGTCTGTCAGATAAAAGAACTTATACCCCATCATTGTAACAAAAATGAACTCATATCAGAACTCTTAATATAATGAAAGGAGTGTTGGTGATGAAGGCCGTGACATACGATACAGATTCAGAACTGGCTTATATCTATGTTCTTCCTCCGAAAAAGAACAGGAATGTACGGACTGAGGAGCTCAGAGTCAATGATTGTCTCCTGCTGGATATCAGCCGAGACGGCAAAATCGCCGGATTCGAATGTTTTGGTGAGGCAGCACACCTCTGTGCCCCATTTGCCGGGAAATCCCGGCTATATGTAAAAGATTCAGACGGTTATCATTTTCGGGTCTGCCAGCATGCTTCAGTCCGTTCCTGCTATACGGTGTACGGTGTCACTTTCTGTTTTTCAGATGGTGACGATCAGGAATTTGCCGGCTTTGACCTTGATGGAACAATGTATCATAGTGCGTTTTTACAGCGCTTAACTGAAAAATAGGACGTCCCGGTGTACGCCTATTTTTCATGCGCAAGCACTGTTAGACCCGCTCACTGTAATCTGGGGTGACGGAAATCATGTGCTGGATTCTGATCAAACAAACAGAATTTCGGGCTCCTTCAATTGTGATATGGTCAGGTTTTACATCGATCAGTCTGCCTCTGACCGTATCTCGTACTGTCTGTATAACGAACCTTGAGCCGATGAGCTTTTTAATGGTCTGATAGACATAAGGATCGACTAAAGAGACCAGTTGCGGACTACCTTGGTTGACCATACTTTTATCCCCTTTGTGTGTTTTATCTCAGCTTATGCCGCGCTTATGGATAATGACACAGGCTTACCTGATAAAACAAAGGGGTGCGGAGATTTTAGGAGAATACGTTTGGAAGCGGGTGTAAAGGAAGTATCGATGAAGCGGAGACAGCGAAGAAAGCTGGCGCTGTTCCGTACTTATACAGGCTTTATCACGGATGCCTGGGCTTGGTCGATTAATTGGTCCAGCTTTTCTATTTTTTTTCGTGCGGTTGAAGGATCAATTTGGCGGTAATGATGGTGGCCGCCCGGCTCTTCATCCAGTTCGTCCGCTTTTTTGACAATCTGCTGCAGTGTGTTTTTATCTAATTCGCCTTCAGGCAAATAGGAATCTGTATGAAGCAAAATGGCTAGTGCAATCTCTTTTGCTGCTTTCGGTTCCTCGCCAAGCCGAATCAGAAGCTTATGCGCCCGTTCCGCCCCTTTAATGGCATGAATGTCATTTCTTTTGTATTTCTCATAATCCCACTTTCCGTCTGTATACCATTCATAATGGCCAATGTCATGAAGCAGTGCCGCTTTTGCTGCTAAATCAGGATTAATGTCAGCCTTCACAGACAGCCTGTATGCATGATAAGCGCAGGCAATCGCATGTGCCACGCCGGAACGCTGAAGATATTTTTGTGCAATTGGATGGGTGAAAACATCCATTAATGTAACCTTTCTCATGGAAACCCCTCCTTTAGATATTTTTAGAATCCTAACATAATTTGCAGAGAAACTCAATTCTTATGTCACATCATTTTGATCTTCTTATCATCATTGTTATACCCTAAAAGCAACGTTTCAGTCAGTATATGCGGCTGTTCAATAAAATGCGCTGGCTGTAGCCTTTTGTATAAAAAAAAGAGCAGAAAATATCTGCTCTACAAAAACTCTTTAATATCATAAATGCGGCCGTTTTCCGTCCCTTTTTCTAGTAAAGAAAGCAGCGTGCCGGCAATAAAGTCCGGACTGCGAAGGCTTCCTGTTTCATTTAATTTCCGGAATCGTTCAATGTGGTGGAAATCCTTTTTCGATGAAGAACGGATGACGGCCTGCATCTCAGTGTCCATCACTCCAGGTGAGAACGAAATCATGTTCACCGGCAGCTCTTCATCCTCCTGTTCAAATCCGAATGTCCTCGTAAACATGTCGAGCCCGGCTTTTGAACTGCAATACGCGCTCCATCCCTTATATGGATTTTTGGCGGCTCCTGAAGTAATGTTGACAACCGTCTTTTTGCCGCTGTATGAAGCAAACCGTTTTGTAAACAGCTGACTCAAAAGCACGGGCGCAGTCAGGTTCAGCTGATAATGGCGCTGAAGCTCGTCAAGAGACGCTTCGCCGGCACGTTTGATCGGCGTTACCATTCCGGCGTTATTGACCAGGGTAATACCAGAGTAACGATCTGGATCGATGGATGAGAGCAATGTTTCAAATTGCTGTTCAGCTTCTTCGAGATTGATGAGGTCTATTTGATGCTGCGTTAGTTTTTCATGAGAGACATCCGTTTTCGTTCTGGATAAGGCATGGACTTCATGCCCCTTTTCTAAAGCCTGTAATGCAATGGCTTGACCCAGCCCTTTTGACGCTCCGGTGATGATATAAAGTTCCATTGGAAACCTCCTTTTCCGTTATTATTGTACGGCACCGCTTTTACACAACACAAGCACGCGGCCTACGCCTTCTTGTTTTCCTGCGCTGTGACTTTTGGGATGAGGAACACGATGCCTGCAATTCCGAACAGGATCAGTACGACATAGATCATCGGCAGCAGCAATGATGATGTTTCTTGTTCATCTTCTGTTTCCGTTGATGATGTCTTTGTTATTGGTTTTTCTGCAAATGTAATTCCAAGCTGTTTCGACTGGGCCGCAATCGTGTTGGAATCCTCGGCATTTGTTGATGTAAACAAATCTTTTATCAGCTCGGCGTCCTTGTCCTTCGGTTTATCAAAAGTGATATCCTTTTGTTCCTCAGGCAGTTCTGTTTTTTCTTCATAGTAGGTATCTTCATGCAAATAATTCGTATCGATTTCGATGTCTTTTTTCTCATACTGGTTTGGCGCGACATCTGTATTTTCTTCAGTTTGGGCAGCAGCTGCAGAGGGTATGAAAAGGGAAAAGGAAAGCATACAAATCATGATCCCCTTTTCCATGCTGCGATCACGCTTCATACGTTTCATCGCTTTCTGCTGTGTGTTCAGCCATCAGCCGGATAATCAGCGGCAGAGCCGCGGCAATCACCGTAATGATCAGCAGAACTGTTATTCCCATTGTAAACAAGTGCCCAGTACCGTACTGGATGTCGATATATACTTTCGAAACCGGATCTTCAAATGTAAAGTTCGGCATGATCAAATCAATAAGCGGTGCGACATAGAATAGGATCATTGCCGCTGAAGCAACCCAGCCAGGGATTGATCCGAATATGAATGCCGTCCGGATGAAGGCAGAGCTTGCGACCAGCAATAGAATCGTAAACACCGACCACTTAATCGTCTGATCGTCCGGCAGTGAATAAATATTCAAGCCGAACAAGCTGATCATAAGTCCGACAAGGATATTCAGAATTCCGAATAACGCTCCTTTAACGAGAAGCGGTGCGTTTTGGTAATACGAGCTGAAATAGCCGATTAACAGACTGCTGATCAACACAATGACAAGGATGACAACCGGAGGTACCGTCTGAATTTTTTCTTCCGGAACCTCTCCGCTGATTTTAAGCGGATTCGCTAAGTAATCATATACATAGCCATTGTTTTGCCCGTCTACTAATGTATTTCCGAGTATGCCGTATACGTCATTTCGCACGAGTTTCGTGGAGGCTACATTTTTCCCCCAGTTGTTGTTTAAGGTGTCGGCTTTCGCTTGAACATCATTGACGCTTTGCTGCATGTTGGTTGTGTAATCAATGATGCCGGACTGGCGATCAGACAATGAACCCATCATGTCTGACATTTGCAGCACTTCCTGGCCGACCGTATCTTGGACACTCAGTGCCATGGTACCAGACAGCCCATCGTTGCTGAACGTCGCAGATTCCTGTGTTGCGCCCGTTACAAGCTGTTCTGACGCTTTTGCGGCACTTTCAGAGATTTTCGTCAGTTCGTCGAGAACACCTGCTTGAGAGTCACGGATATAGCCGCTGTAGTCGTCCGCAAATTTGGTCATGCCGTCGATGAAGCTGTTAATATCTTCATCAGTTTGCATCGTGTTGTTTTTGAGAGCTTCCCAGCTGGCTGATTCTTCAGGTGTGAGAGCCAGGACTGATTTGACGTTGCTCTGCTGGCCGTTAATGGCGCCGGCTTTTGCAGCACTGTCAATCGTACCGGATAATACAGAGTCATAAACAGACAAATATTTATAGTATCTCATTAAAGCGGAGATGCTTTCTGTATTGATTTCTCCTGAGAATTGAAGCTGATCTTTATTTTCAAGCTCGCGAATCGCACTGTAAATCCCTTCAAACTCCCGCTTTCGTTTCGCTTCGAGTCTTTTGAGATTATCATCGAGTGTTTTCACTTGGTCTTTGAGATCATCTATTTCATCATTAAGACCGTCCATTTGCTCTTTCAATTCTTGAAGCTTCTTTTTCAGTGCTTCATTATGTGTATTTTCTTTTTCCTTCAGCTCTTCTTCGATTTGCTTAATTCGTTCTGACGCTTTGCTGAGCTGTTCTTTTGCTTTGGCGATATCAGAAATGTCGCCGTTTCCTGGTTGATCTTGGTCCCCAGGCTCCGTCGTATCTCCACCGCTGCCGGTATCTCCTGCATCTCCGGTACCGTCTTCATTTGCCAGCTTGATAAATTGAAGGGCTGAGTCAGATGAAGCAGTCTGTTCGGCAGATGTGCCCGTTTCAGTTTTTCCGCTGTCTGACGCATCGCTGGGCTGCTCCTGACCGTCTGTTCCCTTCTGCTTGTCTTGATCCTGAGTACTGCCGTCCGTTTGTCCGTCATTACCGGTATCACTGCTGTTATTGTCGTTCCCTGTGTCGCCCTGTGTATCATCGGGCTTTGTACTGCCCCCGTCATCAGGTTTTTCTGGATTATCAGTGGACGGATCGTCTGGTTCAGTACCCGGGTCCTCCGGTGTTGGATCCTCTTTTTCAGGCTCCTTCAGATTGTCTGAAATATCCTGAATATCAGCAGCGATATTTTTCAGTTCTTCACGCTGTTTTTCAAGATCGATTTTCAGTTCTTCAGGATTTTCTTCTTTCGGGTCTTTATCTTTATCATTGTTGTCAGAGCCATCGTCTATGACTGGGTCGTCCCCTTTCGCAACTGTCAATGCCTGACGTGCCGGGACAAGCAATTGGTACACCTGATTTAGTGCAGCCTGTCTTGATGCGGCCTGATATTGATCGATTAAATTACTTAGGATTTTTGCCATGCCAAGTTCCTGCTGGGACACTTGGCCTTCCCTAATTTGCTGGGCGTTTGCCAGCACATTGCTGGTTTGTCCGAGCTGTGTCTTCGCTTGGCCGATCCCGGTTACCAACCCGCTCATGCGTTCGCTGAACTGATTCGCCTTTTGCTGTGCCTGGATGGCATCCAGACCTGTCCGGATTTGCTGCTGTGTTGAATCCTGTGCTGCCAAAAGCAGCTTTTTCTGATTCTCTTGATATTCCTTGTATCTTTCAACTGTATCAATGAACTCTTTCAGCGTGTTTTTAGCTTCCTCCGCTGTAGAAGCTTTTTCTTTTGTCGTGCCTTGCGCTTCATTCATTGATTTCTTCAGCTCATCGATTAAGTCTTTTTGCTGTTTGATTTCACCTGCTAAATCATTAGAGCTTGGTTTGTAAAAGTTGTACATGACATTCTGGAATTCAGATTCTTTATTGACGATCTTGTCAAATTCTCCTCTGATGTTGTCCACTTTTTGCGAAACAAAGTTCCAGTATAAGGCCGACATTTTTTTGTTCATTGTCTTTTGGGCATCCTCAAGCTCCCGCTGAACTTTTTCTTTGTTAACCGCATTCAGGTTATCTTGAATGCTGAATTCGAGCGTTGCTTTTTGAGGATGGTCTTTGTCATAGCTCAAAATGTTTTTTGAGAAGTCTGAGGGAATGTAGACGATCGCATCATATTTCTTTGAAGCGAGACCGGTCTCGGCCGCGCTTCGGTTTACGACCGTCCACGAATAATCAGGACGTTCACCCAGAACGGCCGCTACTTCCTTGCCGAACTGGGCGGATTTGTCCTCTTCATCAGACTTTACCTCATCACTCAATACGCCTGTGTCTTCATTCACCACCGCGATTTGCCGGGTGGAATTGACTGCTTTTTTCGTCGGATCGTCTCCGATAAATCGGAAAAACAAAACCGGCAGCAGCAAAATGATGATGACGGCGGATATTAACTTGATCAAGCTTTTTCGTTGTTCTGTCATCTAGCACTCTCCCTTTCAGCAGAACATAAAGGAATTTGAACTTTTTGCTCCTTCCCGTTTTCCACAACATATCCGAAGCCCGGCTGAATCTCAGGCTCCTGTCTTTGGTACGGGAGAGGAATGACATTTTGCTCAGACTTTTTCATCAGCAGAATCGCGTGGCGGATTTGCTTCATCTCAGTCGTCAAGGAGTCATAGCCTTTTGAGAATTCGCTGTGGTTTCCGCCCGGGATAAAGCTGAACCCAAGATGAGCGTATGATTTCATGAAGTTAGCGAGACGATCTTGTATTCTCGTATCAATCGTCTGCTGGAATCTCGTTATCCCGTCAATCATCAGCACCACTTGTGAGAATCGCAGATTTTGCGCGTCTCCTTGGCGGACGGCTTCCACATACATGGCCTCTCTAGTTTTGAAAATGTCTTCTGCTGTTTCAATCCACTGCTCAATATCTTCTTTCGTTTCCAAATATGAAACATCTGATTCCTTCGCATAATGAGATAAGCCGCGGTCAATCGAGTCAAACAGGCCGATCATTTCAGTTTCATCATCAATCAGATGTTCGAGCATGACTTTTAAGACGTTTGTTTTCCCGCGCTGAGTCTGGCCTAAAATCAGGCAGTGCTTATGCTTGCCTAAATCAAAATAGACTGGGCTGACTGTTTCTTCATGAAGCCCGATCGGTACAGATAAAGGCTTGCGTTCCAGCTTGAAGCGGAGAGAAAATTCTCTCGTAGACAAGCTCTCAGGCAGCATCGGAATCGGTGCCGGCTGCTCCATTGAAGCAAATCGCCCTTGAAGTTTCTGTACGTCTGATTTCAGCTCGTTGAACATGCCGATATCATCATCGGCGTCAACAGGCAGGAACATTTGCGCGAAATAAAGCTCTTCCTTTTGAATGATGACGCGTCCCGGAATCGGCTCAAGATTGAATTTCGGACGGCCGTAAATGGAATATCCTTCTGATTGATCCATGAGATAATGGACAACCTTTGTTTTCAAGTTATTTAACAATGACTGGCGGACAGCATTCACCCGCGTTGCTGTCAGCATAAAGTAGATACCCAAGCTTTGTCCGTCTCTGGAAAGCTGGACAAATTCCGATTCAAGCTCATGCATCTCATCCTTGACAATGTCAAAGTTGTCAATGGTGATAAAAATGAATGGAAGCTCTTCTTCGCTCAGCGCATTGTACATTTTGATGTGGCTGATTTCTTTTTCCCGGAACAAACGTTTACGGCGGTCAATTTCTTCTTTGATTCGAATCATGAACTTTTCAATTTTTCTTGACTGGTCCATCAGGAAGTAATCCGCGGTATGCGGGAGCTTCGCTAATGGCAGCAGCGTTCCGTTTCCGAAATCAAAGATATAGACATGAAGCTCTTCAGGTGTGTATACGTCCGCAAAACTCATCAGGAACGTTGCGGCTGCAATCGATTTTCCGTAGCCCGAAGAGCCGAAGATGCCGATATTTCCATCTTCCATCATCTTATAAGCAATTGGCGCCTGTCTTTGCAGATCAGGTTCATCGACATACGCAAAGTGGAAATGGTCTTTTTCGTTTGAAGGGAAAAGAGTGCGCGGAATACGTTCCGCAAGCGGCAGCAGCCAAGGGCTTGGCAGCTTCTCGATTCCCATTTCATCTTGGATGCGTTCAATTTCGTCAACTACAGCTTCGATTTCGGTTTGAACGTCTTTTTTCGCGTTATCTTCGGTATCAACCTCAGAAAGCGGGATCAGACCCGTATCTGTGACGATCGCGATTTCATCCTCGGTACCGTAGACTTCCTCTAAGTAAGGCGCCCCGCTCCATGCAGATTGGAACAGCTCATACACTTCATTGTTTCCGACCTGCAAATAGCCGCGGCCTGTGACGGTAATGTTTGCGGCATCGCTGTTTTTCAAAATTTCTTTACTGTCGGTGGCATCCTGGACCTTGAGCGCTACTTTAAAGCGCGAGTTACTCCAGATCTGGTCGTCGATGATGCCGCCTGGCTTCTGTGTCGCCAAAATCAAATGAACGCCGAGGCTTCGTCCGATACGCGCGGCACTGACAAGCTCCCTGATAAAATCAGGCTCCTCGCTTTTCAGCTCGGCAAACTCATCAGAGATTAAGAACAAGTGAGGCATCGCCACTTCTGCTTTCCCTTGCTTGTATAGCTTTGTATAGTCATTGATGTGATTGACTTGATACTGGTCAAACAGGCGCTGCCTTTTTTTCAGCTCGCTTTTAATGGAAGCAAGCGCACGCATACTGAAGTTTTTGCTTCCTTCAATATTTGTGATCGTGCCGAGGAGGTGGGGAATGTTGCGGAACGGCTGCGCCATTCCTCCGCCTTTATAGTCAATTAGTAAGAAAGCCGCTTCATGCGGATGAAAATGCACTGCAAGTGACAAGATGTAGGTCTGGAGAAATTCACTTTTCCCTGATCCCGTTGTCCCCGCAAGCAAGCCGTGCGGACCGTGTGCTTTTTCGTGAAGGTTCAGATACACAATGTCATCTTTCCCTTTATAGCCGATCGGCACTGACAGCGACTTCGACGATTCACTTGTCAGCCATCTTTGCTGAATGCCGATTTCTTTTACTTCCTTCGCATGAAAAAGCTCCAGGAACGATACCGTTTCCGGAATGGAATTCGTAATGCCGACCTGGTGGTTCAGCGTCCGCAGTGTGCGTGAAAACCGTTCGTTGTCCTCACGCTGATGATGATCGAGACGGAACGGAATTCTTACCGCTTTTTTCTTTTGTATTAAAATGTCGCCTTCATGCTCATTGATGTAGCGGACAAGAGTTGTAATGTTTTCCGACAAGCTTTCCTTTGTTTCCGCCGCGACAATTGTCGAGATGCCCAGATGCTCATGCTGTCCTTCTAAATATTCGAGAATGACATGCTCAGAGATCAGCTGCTGATTCGTGATGACAAATACAAAATGCGGTTTGAACTGCAGTTTTTCTTTGTCATCTTCGAGATCACGCTCTCTGATCAATTCGTAAAGTGAAGACAGGAGCTGATCTCGCGTTTGCTCATTATAAATAAATCCTTTTGCATAAATATGGGGCATTTGAAATTGCGGAAGCCACTTCATCCACTCCCAGTCTTTATACTCTTCTTCATGAAAAATAAATACAAAACGCAAATCGTGATAGCTGTTAAAGAACGACAGCTGTCCGATTAGCTGGTGAATCTCATTTTTCACAATTTGTGATTTACCGACAAGCCCCATCGGACCTTCTGCCAAATCGACCGTCACCGGCGCATTACGGATATCTTTATAGACGCGTTGCATGTGCTGCGATTTCTCCATGAGGTCATCGATATCACGATTCGCCAAGTCTCCGCCACTCATATTGATTTCATAGCTTGACGGAACTGTTCCCGTCCCAAGCCGCAGCTGGAGATAATCCTTGCTTTCAAGTGATTTTTCCCAGATCCGGTCACTGATTTCACTTGTTAAGTATTTCATTTGTTCAAATGAAGGAAAGTGAAATTCAAGAACCTGCTTTTGCTTTTCAGCAAGTGCCTGAAGCTCTTTCCGCTTATTGTCTAAGTAAAGCTTATATACACGCTCCCGTTTTTCCTCGCGTTTTTTCCGCTGGTTTTTATCACGGAAATATTGCACTGTCGAGGTAATGAGAGTCATCATAAACATCGCCAAAGAAACGAGTATAAATATGCCGCGCGGCTGGATGATGGCAACTACGCCCATCACGATCAGCATCACAAGCGGAGGCAGGATGACGAGCCACAGCCCTCTGTTGGTTTGATCGCTCTCCTGAGAGGGAAAACTGAAAGAAACGCGGTCATCCGGCAGATCGTATACCATCCGCGGCGTTCTTCTATACTGCGGATATTTTTTCTGCATCTCTGTACTCGGTTTGACCGTTTCTGTTAACGTTGTTTCAAACTGGGCATAATGAACAATTTCTAAAAGGTCTTGTTCCGTCACCCTCATTTGCGTGAAGTTCCAGAATATTTCATCCCCCGGCTTGAGCGGCGTATTGGCGTTGATTTTCTCTCCGTTCAAGAAGATCGTTCCGCTTTCAGGGCGGACCGACCAGCTGCCGCCTGCACGGAGCAAAGAAAACGTGCTTTGTTCTGCAAATGCAAAATCTTGCGGATTCAGATAAATATCTGCATTCGTTTTTTCTGAGGAACATACAATTTCATCCCGATTTCCCGTAAAATAAACGGATTTCTCAGGTTCACTGCCCGTCAATATCAAGCGTATATCCTGCTGATCCGTTTGGAGAGTAAATGATATATCCGTCTCAATCGTGCCGAGACAATCATTTCCCAGGAAAACTTCGTATTGGCCGCCGGATTCCTTTCTTTTAAGAGAAACCACGCCGCTATTAAATGGAATGGTGCTGATCGTAACAGAATCCTTCACATCAGGCCCTATGGTCACCGGATGAGACGACGGGAGGTTAGACAGATTTAATTTTTGAACGTTATTTTGGTAAAAAACCCATAATAGACTCAAATGGCGAACCCCCTTACGGCCGAATGGCAGCATGCGATGACCTGTGCTTCATGTCTCACGTTATTTGTCATCTTTTTTCTCATCTTTCTTTTCTGTTTCTTTTTTCTCGTCTTCTTTTTTCTTCTGTTCTTCTTTTTTCGCTTTTTCCTCGGCTGCGGCTTTTTCTTCTGCCGCTTTCTCTTCTGCTTGTTGTTTTTCTTCGTCTGTTTGTGTCTGTTCTTCGCTTGTATCGACTAACGATGTTTCAGAATTAGACTGTTTATTTTCTTGACGTTCTTTTTGCGCTTTTTCAAGCTCACTATTTACTGAGTCAAGTTCTTTTTGTATGTCTTCATCATTTGTATCCTCAGATAAAAGCTGCTGTTTATATTTAGCTAGGGCAAAGTAAATATAATCATTGTATTCAAGCTTACGGCCGATACTGATCGCTTCTTTGTATTCTCCTCTACCATAATCAATCCAATATAAGAAATGCTGAGGGTCTGATTGAAGAGTAACTAAATTATTTTCTATATTTTTGGTTTTTGCACTCCCCAGGTTTTCGACCTCAACATAGGACGTCGCCAGCTGATACTGCACCGATTCAGGCAGGCTTTCCGCATCGTACTTGGACAGTGTGCTGATGACTTCACTGTACTGCTTGTTTAAGAACGCACGGTTGCTGTCCACTATCGCCTGGTGCTTTGGCTGCGCGAAAAATAAGGCGTACATCGAATAAATAAGTGCCGGTACAAGCAAAACAATAAGCCCCAGGCCGATATATCGCTGGATGTTCCACTTCTTTCTCGGGATATGTATGTATGTTTTTGCTTTGGCTTCGAGCTCATCAATATGGGTTTGAATCAGCTCGAGCAAATCATCATAGGATTCAGCATCTAATATCGCCTTTGCCTCTGCGGAGAACGTCAGCGTTTCATTGAATTTCAGGTAGTCTTCAAACGCAAAAGCGCCGTCAACTGCCAAAGCCGCTGCCGCTTTCAGCTCCTGCCATACTCTTTCCTCATCACGCTCGTAAGGAGGAATGCTTTCTTTTACTCCATAATGGAGAAAATAAGGCGTAAGCCCTTTATCGAATACAATGTTTTCAGGAGCGACAATCAAATTCAGCCTCGACAGATTGTGCTGCTGTACGGCTTGAACAAGCTGATAGGCAAACTGCCATTTACTTTTTTTATCCTTAGCTTTCATGAAGCGGAATGCTTTATAGGAGGAGGGAGGTTGGATTGTGATGATTACTTCATCATCCGTCACATCGATTTCTTTATGAAAAAATGGATTTATATCTTTGATCACGTTAGCTTCAAGACCGTCGAGAAGCTTTATTTTTTCCCGTTGAAAGGTAAATGTATAGCCGGCATCTGTTTTCTCGGCAACAGCTTCTAATTGGTTTTCTAAATATGATTTTTGTTCACCTGACATTCAACCAGATCCTTTCATAATATTTCAAGCCGGTCTCCGTTTGTAATGCCGCAATCAGACAGCTTGCATTCTCCGGAAAACACCTTATCCTTGTTCACCACTCTGATCCAGTGCCCTTCGCGCGGAGGCATAGATACGCTTTGGGCCTGCCAAGCAATATCAATTACTTTTTTCACCGGGTGGTAATCTGACAATCTGAGATCAAAGACACTGCCGTTATAATGTTTCAAATCTATTGTAATATCAATATACATTTAGGATCACCCTTACATAGAAAGAGCGCCGTCTTCTTT